>JASFTV010000050.1:0-15301 GCA_050050615.1 Desulfobacteraceae bacterium | reverse complement strand
GCAAGGTTCCCATCACAAGGTTTGCCACCCTCTGGCTGAGGCAAAACCTAGGAACGGATGTCGCGTGGATCAACGGGATGATGCATATCATCATCAAAGAGAACCTTTACGATGAGGCTTATGTGACATCACGCACCGTGGGTTTGGAAGATTTGAAACAGGCGGTCGACAAATACACGCCAGATTATGTGGAGGAGATTACGGGGATTCCAAAAGACGACCTCATCGCGGCAGCGCGGCTCTATGCTCAAGCGTCAGCCGCATCGATTCTGTACGCAATGGGGATCACGCAACATATCAGCGGAACCGACAACGTCAAGTCCTTGGCAAATCTGGCGATGCTTTGCGGGAATGTGGGCATCGAAGGTGGGGGTGTGAACCCGCTCCGGGGCCAGAACAATGTACAGGGTGCCTGTGACATGGGCGCTCTGCCCAACGTTTTTACAGGATACCAGAAGGTGGCCGACAGGGCTGTACGGGAACGTATGGCCAAGGCATGGGGGGTTGAGCGTCTGCCCGATCAGGCCGGATTGACTGTCACGGAGATGATGGAGGTGGCCCACCAAGGGACACTAAAGGCGCTCTATGTCATAGGCGAGAACCCGATGGTCTCGGATCCCGATCTGAGGCATGCCAAGAAGAGCCTGGAGAATCTGGATTTTCTGGTAGTCCAAGACATATTTCTTACCGAGACGGCAAGGATGGCTGATGTGGTTTTGCCCTCAGCCACGTTTGCAGAGAAAGAGGGCACCTTTACCAATACAGAACGAAAAGTACAGCGTGTTCGAAAGGCTGTAGATTCCCCCGGTGAGGCGATGGCGGACTGGAAGATCATCAGCAATCTTTCGGGGCGCCTGGGATATCCCATGTCCTATGATAGTGCTCAGGCCATTATGACGGAGATTTCGGAAGTGACGCCCTCCTATTGTGGAATCAATTATGAGCGTCTGAAAACGGACGGGGTTCATTGGCCCTGCACGGGGACGGATCATCCCGGGACGCCATGTCTGCATATGGACCAATTTACCTGCGGCTTGGGGGTTTTTCATGGGATTGACTGGATTCCACCGGCGGAAGTCCCTGATGACCAATATCCTCTTTACTTGACCACGGGTCGAATACTCTACCAGTACCACACCGGGACGATGAGTATGAAATCTGAGGGGCTCAACGAGATTGCTCCCGAGTGTTTTGTGGAGATATCACCGAAGGATGCTGAAGCGTATCAACTCCACGAAGGGGATGTGATAAAGGTTGCCTCGAGACGTGGGGAGATAGAGGTGAAGGCCAAGATCTCTGATATGGCTGTCGATGGAACTGTATTTATCCCCTTCCACTATGCGGTGGCTGCAGCCAACGAGCTGACCAATGCAGCTCTTGATCCCACGGCCAAGATCCCTGAATACAAGGTTTGCGCGGTAAGGATCGATAAGGCGTAGCACCTTATGGACCATTTGTGATGGGGCGTGCAGCATTCAGGAGGCTTGGCTATGAGTGCTGAAAAAGCGCTAGAAGCGGTATCAAACTTAAGGAGAGCAAAGCATGTTTTACGGACAGAATCTCGAAGCGATCAATCCGGACCTCACCCCTGAATTGGTATCAAAGGTGGATGAGATTATTGAAGCTTTTAAAGGGAAACCGGGATCTCTTATTCCCGTCTTGGAAGAGAGTCAAGGCGCTGTTGGCTATCTTCCCGTGGAACTGCAGGAATATATCGGCAGCAAGCTCAACATACCGGGCAGCACCATCTATGGCGTGGTGACATTTTATTCCTTTTTTTCCATGGTGCCGAAGGGGAGACACACCATCAAAGTCTGCCTCGGCACAGCATGTTATGTCAGGGGCACGAAGAACATCATCAAAGCACTCGTCGAAAAATACGGCCTCGAAGTCGGTCAGACGAGCGAGGACAGACGTTTTTCCCTTGAGGCCGTCCGGTGTTTGGGAGCCTGCGGTCTGGCCCCCGTTATGGTGATTGATGAAGATACCCATGGCGGGGTGACCTTAAGCAGGATTGAATCCATCTTAAACAGGTACGAGTAGAGCGGTGCTCTACGACGGGGCTTGGCCATGAAATTGTCGGAGATCAAAGAGATCTTGAGGGCAGACCTGGTCGTGGGTGAGGATAAGCTGGACATGACGATCAAGGCCGGTGCCGGCAGCGATCTGATGAGCGACCTCTTGAGAGGCCCTAAGGACGGTGTTGTTGTTCTATCAGGGCTAAATACGTTGCAGGTCATCCGCACGGCGGTCATTGCAGGCGTGGCCGCCGTGGTCATGGTTAGAGGCAAGCAACCCGATCAGGACGTGATAGCTCAGGCGCGCCTGTATGACTTGCCTCTCCTATCTACCCCGTTTACGATGTTTACGGCGTGTGGGAGACTGTTCAGGCAAGGACTTAGAGGCGTGGAGCAAAAGACGTCCGAGTAAACACCCCCGTTTTCGTATGCCCCATCTAACCAAGAGCTTTGAAATCAAAGCCAGGGACTATATCAGAGGCGGAGAGGTTTCCATTCAGATACAGGGTCTGCTGAAGACCATCGGATTTGATCCTGGGATGATTAGGCGCGTTTCAGTCTGCGCCTATGAGTCGGAAATGAATGTGGTCATGCATGGAGGGGACGGGACCGTGACCATGACTGTTGACACGGACCGGATTGTTATTGATGTGGTAGACAACGGAGCTGGCATCCAGGATGTTGAGCTCGCCCTTCAGGAAGGTTATAGCACAGCGTCCGAAGAACAAAGGGAGATGGGATTCGGCGCTGGCATGGGGCTACCCAATATCCAAAAAAATGCCGATCATCTCCAGATTGAATCGGAAAAGGGGAAGGGGACCCACGTGACAATCTCTTTCAGGGTAAGAAACAACGGTGAATGAGGTGCCGGCGGAGAAAAATCACGAACACTATGTTCACATTGACAAGAAACGATGCAACGGATGCGTGCTTTGCATGAAGGCCTGCCCCACCAAGGCTATTCGTGTCAGAGATGGCCTGGTGGCACGTATCGAAGGCGTCTGTATCGATTGCGGAGAATGTATACGGGTTTGTCCTCGGGGAGCGGTCCAGGCGATCACAACCGGGAGTGAGGCTTTCAGAGTCACCCCTTATGCCGTCATTAGTGCGTCGCCTGTGCTGTATGTACAGTTTGGTGAGGATGTCATGCCGAACGAGGTCCTCTTGGCGTTGCGAAAAACCTTTAAGCACGTTTACGATCAGGCCTATACGCAAGAGTTATGCAACGTCGCCACTGAGCTTTATATCAAGGAAAATCGCGAAAAGGAGGAGGCGATATGGCCGTTGATTTCGCCGATTTGCCCGGTGGCGAATCGGCTGATCGCCTATCGTTTTCCTAACCTCTTGAGGCATATTATCCCGATCATCACACCGCGAGAGATTGCGGCCAGAGAACTCAAGAAGCGGCTGGTCTGCGAAAAAGTATTCAAAACGCAAGAGTTCGGTGTGTACCACGTGACACCCTGCTCCGCAAAAATGATTTCTATCAATGAGCCGATGTTCCTTGAATCGTCCTATCTGGACGGCGCACTGGGGATCAATGAGGTCTATGAGGCGGTTAAGAAGAATCTCCAGGATTTGGATGAGGATATCATGCTCCATCGTTCCGGCGGCGTGGGCATCGGTTGGGGTGTGTCCGGCGGAGAAATAGCCGGTCTGAATGAGGGGAATTATCTGGCTGTCTCAGGCCTTCAGGAGACGATTCTTTACCTGGAAAAGATCGAGATGGGCCTTTTCAATGACATCGAGTATTTTGAATTCAGGGCATGCCTCGAAGGTTGCATTGGCGGACCACTCACCGTCGCGGATCGATATCAAGCGAAACGCACCCTGCAAAGGTTTGTCCGCATGTTCGGAGAGGAGAAGAGATTGGAATTCACCCAGGCCCAGAGGGCCTATGAAGAGGGGTGGTTTTTCAGTGACATAGAAAGAAAGCCACTGGAGGATGACAAAAAACGCCTGTCCATAACCGAGGCGATCGAAAGGCAGGAGCGCGTGGAAGATGCCTCACGTAAGCTTCCTGGAAAAGAGTGCGGTCTGTGCGGGTCACCCGACTGCCGAACATTTGCAGAGGACGTGGCGGATGGGAGGGTGGCCCTTGAAAGCTGCATCTTCCTGGGAAAGGGCAAAAAGAATGGAGAAAAGCGTTGAAGGTAGCTGAGGTTCAAAAGATTCTAAAGTTGCAAGCCGCAACCGGGGAAAAAGGCCTGGATAGGGAGGCCACAGGCGGATACTGTGGGGACCTTCTCAGTGATGTGATGGCGAATGCCACGCAAGGTGCCCTTTGGCTCACGATCCAATCGCACCAAAACATTGTCGCGGTGGCCGTGCTCAAAGAACTGGCAGCCATTATCCTGGTGAACGGCCGGCTCCCTGATGAAGAGACTAAAGTGAAGGCTGAGGATGAAGGTATTCCCATTTTGCTCTCCCCCTTGCCAGCCTACCAGCTGGCAGGACGACTTTACGAACTGGGGATCGGCAGGACAGAGGGGTGAAAACATTCAAGGCTGATTTGCATATCCATTCCTGCCTTTCGCCCTGTGCAGATCTGGATATGAGCCCCCGAGCCATCGTGGAGAAGAGCTTGGAGAGAGGGGTGGATATCATTGCCGTGTGCGATCACAACTCGGCCGAAAATGTGGGCGCTGTCATGAGAGCGGGAACAGAAAGAGGGCTTTGTGTCCTTGCCGGCATAGAGATCAACTCCAGTGAAGAGGTTCACACCTTGGCGATTTTTGAGAATGCGGAGCAGGCGCTGAAGATGCAGGAGGTGATCTATCAGCATCTTCGGGGGACCAACAGGCCGGAGATTTTCGGGGACCAGGTTGTAGCGAATGAATTTGACGAGGTGGAAGGGTTTAATGACCGCTTGCTGATTGGGGCCACGCAATTAGCGCTCCATGATGTGATTAAAGAGGTCCATCGACTGGGCGGTCTGAACATAGCGTCCCATGCGGACAGACCGAGTTTCAGCCTCCTGAGTCAACTCGGTTTCATCCCACCGAATTTGGAGCTTGACGGCTTAGAAGTCTCGCGCCAGCTCGGCTTAGATTCAGCGAGCAGTAAAATTCCGGATCTGGCTAAGTTTACGCTGGTGACCTTTTCGGATGCCCACTTCCTTGACGATATTGGAAGGCCTTATACGGCCTTTTTGCTTGAGGTGCCGAGCTTTGAAGAGATTCGGATGGCATTGAGCGAAAAGTCTGGCAGGAGGGTGGTGAACTAGGTGAGGGAGCTGGCCCTCCACATTATGGACATCATTGAAAACGGCTTGGCGGCCGGGGCCAGTCTGATCCAGCTTTCTGTGTTTGAGGATAGAAACGAGAACTGGCTCCGGATCACCATCAAAGACAATGGACGCGGCATCCCGGCCGATAAGTTGCAGGAGGTCATGAGCCCATTCTACACGACACGAACCACGCGGCGTGTCGGACTCGGGTTATCGCTTTTTCGAGAAGCGAGCAAACGGTGTGACGGTGAATTCAATATCAGATCCAAGGAGGAAGCAGGGACGGAAGTTTTTGCCTCATTTAGACTGGATCATATAGATCTTGCGCCCATAGGGGACATGGCGGGGTCATTGACCAGCCTGATCATGGGCAATCCGGATGTGGATTTTGTCTACACCCATGAAGTGGATGGGAAGGTATTCCGGTTGGATACGCGTGAAGTCAAGGGGGAGCTTGAAGACGTGCCCATCAATCACCCTGAGGTGATAAGATACCTTGCAAGTTCGATTCGTGAGTCCCTGACGGGGATGAAAACCGGAGGCGATCACCTGTGAACACCTCTAAGGGATGCGAATCAGGCGGAGCAATGTGGAGGCCTTGAAAGATTGGAGAGATGGAGTGACGGCGTAATGGAAATAGTAAAAGGAAACCTATGAATATCCCGTCTTATCCAACACGCCAGTACTCCATTACTCCAAAATGATAAATACCGGAGGCTTTGAATGCCCTTTGGGGGTCGATCAAAGCCGTGTCGTATGGAGGAACCAAGATGCCTAAACTGACCATTGAGGATCTAAAAAGGATCAGAGAGACTGCCAAAAAAAGTACAGCCCTCCGAGAGGGGGAGACGACAGTGAAGATTACGGTCCACATGGGAACCTGCGGTATAGCCGCTGGTGCCAGAGAGGTTATGGATGCCCTGTTGGAGGAAATGGCGGAGGCCGATAGACAGGACATCCGGGCAGTGACTTCCGGATGCATGGGCATGTGCAGCAGTGAGCCCAATGTGACTGTGGAACTTTCGGGGACGGATCCGGTGATCTACCAGCATATGGACAGGAACAAAATGCGCCAGGTCTTCAAGAGGCATGTCCTGTTGGGAGAGGTGCAGACCGATTTTGCCTTGGCCAGAATGGAGTAAACCAGAGGGTTTGATTGGCCCGCTCCAGAGAATCTGATCTCATTTTGAACCAACAAAGCCCTGGGGCCCGAAGTTCGGGTTTGACGCCAGGGTTTGGAACAAAGACCTAAAAAGGGGCAGGGAAATCAGCGGCTTTTCCAAATCTGAATCGCCCCAATGAAATAGAAAAAGATGAACAAAGTTTCAATTCGCTCAGTACGAAAAAAGGACATACTCGGCTTAAGAATGAGGAGGCTTTAGATGACTACCTACAGGATGGACTTGCTTCTTTGCGGCGGCACGGGTTGCCATGCATCAGGAAGTCAGGAGATCAAAGAAATCCTAAAGAAAGAGCTTGTACGACACCAACTGGAAGATGAGATTCGCGTGATCGAAACCGGTTGCAACGGTTTTTGTGCACAAGGACCTGTGATGATTGTCCAGCCTGAGGGCATTTTCTATCAAAAGCTCGCAGGGGAAGATGTTCCCTATCTCGTTGAAGAGCATTTTCTCAAAGGTCGACCGGTGGAGAGACTCTTTTATCAGGAACCGGCCTCTGCTGAAACCATTCCGGGGATGGGTGACATTCCATTTTACGCCAAGCAGCAATTGATCGTCCTGAAAAACAGGGGTGCCATTGATCCGGAGAGTATCGACGAATACATTGCCAGGGATGGGTATCTCGGGGCGAGCAAGGCTCTGCTTGAGATGACGTCGGAGGAGATCTTCAACGAGGTGAAGGCATCCGGTCTCAGAGGCCGGGGCGGTGCTGGATTTCCTACCGGCCTAAAATGGGAATTTGCCCACAGAGCGAAGGGAGATATCAAGTACGTTCTGTGCAATGCTGATGAGGGGGATCCGGGCGCCTTCATGGACAGAAGCGTTTTAGAAGCAGACCCGCATGCGGTGGTGGAAGGAATGATCATCGCCGGCAAGGCAATTGGTGCCCATCAGGGCTTCATATACTGCAGGGCTGAATATCCCTTGGCCATCAAAAGACTCAATATTGCGATCGCTCAGGCCCGGGAATACGGTCTCCTGGGAAAGGACATTCTGGAGAGTGGCTTCGATTTTGATTTGGAGATCTATCAAGGGGCAGGCGCTTTTGTGTGTGGCGAGGAAACCGCTCTTATGCATTCTATCGAGGGAAAACGGGGAATGCCACGGCCCAGACCCCCCTTTCCGGCTCATCAGGGACTGTGGAAAAAACCGAGCGTTCTGAACAACGTGGAAACCTTTGCCAATATTCCTCAGATTATTATGAACGGTGGGGCATGGTACGCCAGTATCGGGACAGAGGCCAGCAAGGGGACCAAGGTATTCGCCTTGACGGGCAACGTCAACAACATCGGGTTGGTCGAAGTCCCTATGGGAACAAGCCTCAAAGAGATCGTGTACGAAATTGGAGGCGGTATTACAGGCGGCATGAAGTTTAAAGCGGTGCAGTTGGGAGGTCCTTCGGGCGGCTGTGTTCCGGGTCATCTGCTGGATACACCCACCGACTATGAGGCGATCGCAAGGGTGGGGGCCATCATGGGGTCCGGCGGCATGATCGTCATGGATGAGGCGACCTGCATGGTGGACATGGCGCGGTTTTTTATTGACTTTTGCCAAGAGGAATCCTGCGGGAAGTGTACCCCTTGCCGGGAAGGCACCAAACAACTGCTGAGAATTCTAGAGAAAATCATCGAGGGCAAAGGGGAATGGAAGGATTTGGACGAACTGGAAGAGCTATGTGAGTTCATCAAGGAGTCCTCTTTGTGCGGACTGGGACAAACCGCCCCGAACCCGGTGGTTAGCACTCTTCAATATTTTCGCCATGAGTATGAGGATCACATCCTTGATAAGCACTGTGAGGCGGGCGTGTGCGCTGACCTTTTCAAGGCGAAATGTGTGAATGCCTGCCCAATTGGCCAGGATGTGCCTGGCTACCTCTCTCTTGTGAACGAGGGGCGTTATGAGGAAGCCATCTCACTCATCTACCAGACAAATCCCATGCCCGGCATCTGTGGGCGCGTCTGCACCCACCCCTGTATGGATGTCTGCGTGCGGAGCCAGATGGATGAGGCCTTAGCCATACCCCAAATCAAGCGCTTTGCCGCTGATATGGCCAAAAAGGGCGGGGTAACGGTCACTCTGAAGAAGGCTCCCGCGAAAGACCAGAAAGTGGCGATCATCGGTGGCGGGCCTGGCGGTCTCGCAGCAGGCTTTCATCTGGCCCTGATGGGGTACAAGCCGACGATCTTTGAGGAACTCCCCAAACTGGGCGGTATGCTCCGCTACGGGATTCCCGCTTATCGGTTGCCCCGAGACATCCTGGATCAGGAGATTGATTTCATACTTGATGTTGGCGTTGCGGCCAAGACCAATGTCAGGGTAGGCCGAGATATCAGTATGGCTGACCTACACGAGAACTATGATGCCGTCTTTGTTTCCATAGGCGCTCACGAGAGTCTTTCCATAGGCATACCCGGAGAAGAGTTGCCCGGCGTCAGAGGAGGTGCTGAGTTTCTGCGTGAAGCCGAACTGGGGGTTGCTCCCCACGTGGGCAATCGGGTGGCGGTCATAGGGGGCGGGAATGTAGCGATTGATGTCGCCCGAACCTGCCGCAGAATGGGCGCAGAAGTGAGCGTTTTGTATAGAAGAGAGCGAAAGGACATGCCTGCTTATGAGGAGGAGATCGAGGATGCTTTAGAAGAAGGCATCGAACTCAGAGAACTGGTTGCCCCGAAATCCATTAGCAAGAACAATGGAAGGCTGAATCTTGAACTGGATGAATGTGAACTCAAGGACTTCGACCGGAGCGGGCGCCGGCGGCCTGTTCCTATTGAGGGGTGTGTCATCAGTCAGGAATACGACACCATCTTCGCCGCCATAGGGCAGGCCGTTGACCTTGGTTTCGGCGAGTCCGTGGATAGCTACCGGGGTACGATCACTGTGGACCGACACACCCTGGCCACAAACCTCCCAGGCGTTTTTGCCGGTGGTGACGCCGTCACCGGCCCGGCGCGGGTTGTGGATGCTCTGGCACACGGTAAACGTGCCGCCATTGTAATCGACAAGTCCCTCTCCAAGAGGAGAGGGGATAAACCCTATGTTGAACATCTAGAAAAGATTGATGTGACCATGAAGGTTCCGGAAGAACCCATCAAACAACCCAGGGCTGAAATGCCGAAAGTCGCCCCGGAGGAGAGGATAAAGAACTTCCATGAAGTGGAGCTTGGCTTCGATGAGGAGACGGCACGAAAAGAATGTGAACGCTGTCTGAGATGCGATGTCAAACTGTAGTGGTTCGAGAGGGCTTTACAAATCCTTCATCCCGAACCCTTTAGATTACGTCTCAGGACACTGCTGTCCAAAATAAATAGAAAACAGGCTTCTAAACGAGCTAAGTGCCTGTATTTACAAGATGCCCGACGGTGCCCAAAATTCAGGTTCCCATGAGCACCGAGTCGCGAGCCATGGGGGGTCTCTTTTAAAAAACGAAGGGCATAGAGGAACACTTATGCAAAAAGGGGTAGCAAAGGCGGGCGGAGCACCTTCGCAGCCAATTCCACGGAGCTACTTCCATGGCCATTCCCGGGAGGCTCTCCGCCCGCCTGTCCCGCCCCTGCGGGGCCTCACCCGTGGCCTTACGCTGGTCACCGGGCAGCGACTTTTCGTTTTTTAAAAGAGACCCCCAATGAGTCGCACGAAGCACTGATTCGTTTTTGGACAAGAATGATCTCAGGAATTCCTAAAGGCCCCGAGACGAAAGACGACCCCAGGCCTGGCGGTAGGTGCCAGCTCCAGATGAGCCACTCTGGCCCGAAAGAACCCAAAAGATGCACTCAGGGTTTTATGGCCTTGTCAAACGGGCGGGTGTGTGCTATGGGACGGGCCGAATCGCAGAAAGTTTGACTGGGCCTTCTGTGCCTCTCGCCATGCTCTGTTCGTGGCGAACACGGCAGTTGACGGGAGATCGCCAACAGGGTGGGGGTGCTGGCCCATCAACTTTTGAGGAGGGTGTTCTCCTGCATAGCATTTTTTTGGAAATGTAAAGGTGTGGGTACACTTAAGGGTTTGATCTGACCAGGCTACTAAGAGGAAGTTCGAGATGGATGTAAGAACAGAAAAACTCGTTGCGTATGCTATTGCAATCATCCTGCTGGTTGTCGCTGTGGTCTGCTATGCGGCCTTTCCACATAAGGCGCCTGAGCAGCCCATCAGAATTATGCTCAAAAATACGGCCGGCAATGTCTTGTTCAATCACAAGGCACACACCTCCGAAGAGGGATACGGTTTCGGGTGTATGGAGTGTCATCACGATCTGGACGAGGAGGGGGCTAGACCCTTGGCGTGCGGAGAGTGTCATGAGCCAGACAGCGAGGAAGTAAAGAGATCCGACGCATTCCACACCCAGTGCAAGGGTTGCCACGACGATGGCGGTGCCGGTCCTGTGGACTGCTCAGGATGTCATGTGCTGTAGACAAAGGGTGTCGAGGAAGCGAGAGAGAAGCGTGGATCCCCTTCCTTACGTGAGCAGGAGGAAAATATGATAAAGAGATGGTTTTTCGCTCTGGCCAAGCCGGAGCCGAAATATCCGGTCGTCGGGACCCGTGAGATGGAGGTTTTCGCACAGATTCCTTTACCTCCAAAGGTTTCCCTTCTGGTCAAGCGTCCCAATGGTAATGATGATGGTCTCCTCATCAAAGTGGGTGATAGGGTCAGAACCGGTCAAAAACTCAGACTGGCAGCGGTGGGTCAAGAATATCTCATCTCAACGGTGACGGGATCCATTGGGGCCGTCACGCCATATACCGGTTATCTTGGCCAAGTCTATGTATCCATTTCCATCGATGTGGCCGAGGAGGAGCGATGGGATGGTGAATTCGATAGGGCGGGTAGAACCCCCAACCGGCAGAATGCCACGAGGTTTCTGGCTTCTCTCCCGGGGCAATCTGACTTTGCATCCCTTATTAATTCTCAGCCACCTTTAGATACCTTTGTTGTGAACGGCGTAGATAAGGACGTTCTGATCACGACAAATCAGCGCGTCGTACAAGCGGGGAATGAACAACTAAAGGATGGGATCGATTATCTTCGAAAAATCTCGGGTGTGAACAGAATCATGCTTCTCGTCACGCCTGAATTGACCCCCCAGGCCGAAAGAATGGATGTCGAGCTCAGGGTGATAGAGTCTGCCTATCCAGGTACACTGCCCAAGATGGTTATGAAGACCGTGTTGGGCAAAGAGGTGCCAGCCGGGAAGACATGTGCGGATTTGGGGGTTGGCTTCATCAGTGCTGAAGCGGTTGCTTCCCTGGGAAGCGCCCTCAACGAAGGACAAATACCTGTTGATAAGAGGCTGACGGTCATCAAAAAGGACGGTTCAACGGTCAATGTCAAGGCCAGAATCGGAACGCCCGTCAAAGAGATCCTGAATGCCTTGCAGTTGGAGGCGGGTCATGGAGACAGGGTGGTTATGGGCGGTCCCATGACTGGTTACGCCATCCATTCTGATGATATGCCTGTCTTGTCTGATACAGACGCGATCATGGTTCAGGACAAAGAGCAGATCACGCCAAGTTCTGACAACCAGTGTATCAACTGTGGGGAGTGCGTCAGGGCTTGCCCTGCCAACATCCCCGCCAATATGCTCGTACGCCTTTTGGAAAACGCGCTCTACGAAGAAGCGGTGAACCAGTATGATCTGCTTTCTTGCATTGAGTGCGGGCTTTGCAGCTATGTGTGTATAGCGAGAATCCCAGTGTTTCAATATATCATGCTTGGGAAGTACGAATTTGCTCGGGCAAAGAGCGCGGAGGAGTCCAATGCTGAATCAGAAGCTATTCATTAGTTCGCACGCCCCTTTTTGGCACAACGGGAGCAGCATCACTGCGAAAAGCTATCACATCATGCTGGCGGCGCTTCCCGCTGTGATCATGGGCATCTATCAATATGGCCTCCCTGCGCTGAGCGTCATCGCTCTTTCGGTTTCCAGTGCTATGATCTGGGAGTTTCTCATGAACTGCGTGACGAAACGCCCGACCAGCATAGGAGATGGGAATGCGGCCTTGATCGGCCTTCTTTTCGCCATGCTCATCCCGGCCACAACCCCCTGGTGGGCGGTGCTCGTAGGGACGTTCGTGGCAGTTATTGTGGGGAAACAGATTTATGGAGGTCTGGGTTGTAACCCTTTAAATCCGACTTTGGTCTCCATCGCGATTCTCACGCTCTCCTGGAAGAGTTTGCTGGATTTCGATGCGACCCTTGTGAACTACGACCTGGGTTTTTACATGGCCTACCCGCTTGGCGCTGTGAGACATTTCGGGACATGGGCTCTGATCAACTACAGCATTCCAGGGTTTTTGCTGGGACAACAATCCGGCGGCATAGGCGCGACCTTCGGGCTCGGTCTTCTCATTGGTGGGATCTATTTGATCCTTCGCGGCTATATCCGGTGGGAGATATCTGTCTCGTTTCTTGTGGGGGTCTTCGTGACCGCCCTGATCTTCAATCTGGCTGTTCCGGATAAGTATGCGAATCCTTTCTTTCATCTGCTGACAGGATATACCTTGATCGGAGCCTTTTTCCTGGCCACCGAGGATTCATCTTCGCCGGTCAACTTTACTCCGATGATTATATACGGGGTTGGGGGTGGCGTCCTAACCGTGCTCATTCGGAACATAGGCGCCTTCCCGGATGGTGCTGTCTTCGCCATTCTCATGATGAACATCGCCAACCCACTCTTGGACAAGATCCGACCGAAGGCCATGGGAAGGAGAATTGAACATGCGTGAAATGCTAAAACTCTTTGTGGTTGTGGCCATATTCAGTTGCTTTTCAGGAGCACTTCTGGCAGCAGTGAAAAGTGGAACCGAGGAGCGGATCGAATATCAACAGCTCAAGTTTGTAAAGGGACCGGTTCTCCAAACGATTATGGAGGGTTGCTCGAATGACCCTCTCGTTGACCGATTCAAGATCAAAGACGGGGAAGAGGAGAGAAATTTCTTCTTAGGGGTGTTTGACGGCAAGGGTAACACCGTTGCCTTTGAGACTTTTGGAAAAGGTTACGGCGGTGATATCGGGGTTATTGTCGCTGTGAACCTGGAGAATGACAAGATCGTGGGCGTCGGAGTCACCACCCACAGTGAAACCCCTGGAGTCGGAGCAAGGGTAAAGAGTGAGCCGGATTTTGCTTCACAGTTCAGAGGGATGTCCATCAAAGAACCTTTCAAAGTCAGAGCTGACGGCGGAGAGATTGATGCTCTCAGCGGGGCCACTTTTTCATCTCGCGGGGTGTGCAGCGCTCTTGCTGCTTCAACAGAGATTTATCTGAGGCTGAAATCTGCGATCATGGAGAAGATAAAAGCTTAGATCAATAGGAGATGATGGCTTATGGCAAAAAGCGTTTTTCAGGAGTTCAATAAGGGATTATGGGCGGAAATACCCCCTTTTCGCTTTGTGCTCGGGCTTTGTCCGACCTTGGCCGTGACCAAGAGTGTGGATAACGGGATTGGTATGGGGATTGCCACGACCTTTGTGCTGGTCTGCTCCAATATCATTATTTCCCTGCTCCGGAATGTGATCCCCAAGCAGGTGAGGATCGCCTGTTTTATCGTTGTGATTGCGACATTTGTGACTGTGGTAGAACTCGTGATGCAGGCCTATACATATCCCTTGTTCCTGCAGTTAGGGATCTTCATCCCTCTCATCGTGGTCAACTGCATCGTCCTTGGTCGCGCAGAAGCCTTTGCCTCCAAGAACGGGGTGATCGCCTCTTTGGCGGACGGTCTAGGCATGGGCATAGGATTCACCCTATCGCTGACCGCCCTTTCCATCTTTCGGGAGGTTCTGGGCAAGGGGACTTTCTACAAAATACCGGTCTTTGGTCCTTCATTCGAGCCCTTTACCTTTCTGGTGGAAGCCCCTGGAGCCTTTGTGTGCCTCGGGCTTATGCTCTGCATCATGAATATGCTCGGGAAGAAATAGGTGCTGCTGTCATGGCATTTTTGAGCAAGGAGAAGATAGATGGGTGATTACATTTTGCTGTTCATAAGCTGTATCTTTGTCAATAACATTTTGTTGATGCAATATCTGGGCAACTGCCCTTTTCTCGGCACGTCCAAGAAGATGGAGACAGCTGTAGGCATGGCTATGGCCGTTGTCTTCGTGCTGGTCATGGCCGGAGCAATTACCTGGATAACAAATACGATCCTCCTGAAACCTCTCGGATTTGAATTTTTGAGAACTTTGGCGTTTATCCTGGTCATTGCCTCCCTTGTCCAGTTTGTTGAATTGTTCCTTAAGAAAAGCATTCCTGCACTCTACGCCGGTCTTGGGATATTCCTGCCCTTGATTACAACGAACTGTGCAGTTATGGGCGTATGCCTGATCAACATCAAAGAAGAGTACACATTTATGGAGGCTTTGGTCTCCTCCTTCAGCTATGCTGTTGGCTTTGGCTTGGCCCTCATCCTTTTTGCCGGCGTCCGTGAACGCATCCTCATGGCGCGGATGCCCAAACCTTTGAAAGATACATCGATCGGTCTGGTGACAGCGGGAATGATGTCCTTAGCCTTTTTTGCCTTCAAGGGTATGGCGTAGAGGGGGTGACTGAGAACCATGCTACTCGGATATGTGGGGCTTGGAGTCATGGAGTATTGGAATACTGGATTGTTGGAGTATTGGAAAGATCAAATGGTTCCCATTGCTCCGTGGCCCGGAGCTGGGGGAGTGTCTTGGCGGGAAACATGCCCGGTATGAAATCGCTAAGCTAAGGGGCATTTCCATGACGAGCGTCGCACCAGGGCAGGCCAACGCACCACTTCTCCAAAAGGATGCGAAATAACGGACAGGTCTTTTGAGCCCCTTTTGGGGAAAGATCAAAGCGAAGTCATTTGAGTATGCATTTCTAATTAGGAGGCACTAGATGATAGGCGGACTTTTGG
>JASFTV010000049.1:0-15349 GCA_050050615.1 Desulfobacteraceae bacterium | reverse complement strand
GCTATGCAAACAGTGCCAGCACGACAAAATCTTCCCTTCCATATAGTGTGGCAAAGAGAATCGTGAAGGAGAAAGTGGCCCTGTGGCACTCCCGTTTTACCGTCGTCTCGGGAGGGGAACCCTTCTTCTGGAAAACGGAGGGCAAGGGGCTGATAGATCTTGCCAGGGAGAACAGTGACAACTTTTTCATGGTCTATACCAACGGCAGCCTGATCAACAAAGACGTGGCTTGGCAGCTCGCGGAGGTAGGCAACATCACCCCGGCCATATCCGTGGAGGGCTTTGAAGAAAAGACAAACCTGCGGCGCGGCAAAGGGGCATTTACGAAGATCATGGAGGCATTCAAGAATTTGAGAGAGGCAGGCGTTCCCTTCGGCATCTCCGTTCAGGCGACCAGAGACAATTGGGATGAGGTCACGAGCAGGGCATTCTTACGTTTCTATTTTGATGAGCAGGGCGTCTTTTATGGTTGGCTCTTTCAATACATGCCCATTGGGCGAAGCTACACCCTCAAGGAGATGGTGACAGCGGAGGAACGGCTCGAAATGTTCAGGAGGAACGTGTGGGCCATAAAAGAAGGGGGTTATAACTACATTGATTTCTGGAACCAGGGGCCAATGACGGACGGGTGTCTGGCAGCGGGACGAATGGGAGGGTATTTCTATATCGACTGGAATGGGAATGTGATGCCTTGTGTTTTCATACCCTATTATCAGGATAACATCGTGGACGTCTATGAGCGTGGAGGGACGCTCAACGACGTGCTCTACTCCCCGTATTTCAGGAAGATAAGGAAGTGGCAGGACGACTACGCCTTTGGGAAGCCCGCTATAGAGAAGGACAACCTCATTCTGCCATGCCCCATACGAGATCATCATGAGAGCATACACGGCATCATGCAAAATGCCCATCGGATCAATCCATCCGATGACTTTGCCAAGGAGTCCATTAAAGACAAGGACTACCACAAAGGAATGATCGCATATGATGAAGACTTAAGAGAAATTATTGATCCTGTGTGGGAGGCTGAGTATAAGAGCACCGTGACTCAGGACAAATCCTGAGCATCTGTAACAGCTTGATTTTTGGCAAAACATTATCGCAACAAAGATTTCCCACAGCCGCTGCGACCCTATCACGATGATGCCGCAATGGTAAGCACTCACAAGGAAGCAGCAAATGAAATCGACAGCGACCCGAATTTCTTTGCTCGACAAAAGATCTTATCATCATGATAAATTTCGCACAGCGGTATCTCTTCACTGTCACACGCAACATTCCAAGGAAAATCTGCGGTTTGTTCATCTATACGCCGCCAAAATTCCTATCCTCTCCTCATTCTACAAGCGCGAAAGGGATCGCTACTTCCGCCTGAGCGGCAGAATCTTTGACTTTGCGCAAGGATATTGGACGCCGCCTGTAACCGTACAAAGGGTCCACGTCTCCGAAACAGAGCGAATTGAACGCCAACTCGGTCTGAATGCCTTGGTTTCACTGACAGACCATGACGAGACCTCTACCGGGATGTCGTTGCATGCCCTGGAATATTCTCTAGAAGTGCCGATTTCGCTGGAGTGGACAGTGCCGATTGGTGAAAGTGTCCTTCACTTGGGGATTCACAATCTGCCATCTGGATTGTCGACAAAAATCATAAACGATCTTTCCGCCTACACGCTTGAGCCAAGCAAGGCGATGTTTGCCGAGATTCTCACTTGGCTCAACAACTTCCCTGAAACCCTGGTGGTTCTCAATCATCCTCTATCTGATTTGAGATCTGTGGGAATTGAGAGACTGAAACGTTTGATTGTTGAATTCTTGAATCGTTATGGCAAGGGCATTCATGCTCTGGAGGTAAACGGCTACCGTTCCTGGAGTGAAAACCACAAAGCGGTGAGTCTGGCCGAACGCTTCAGCCTGCCGGTGGTTTCAGGCGGGGACCGCCATGGGTGTGCGCCAAATGCGATTTTGAACCTGACCAACGCAACAAGCTTCTCAGAATTCGTTTCTGAAATTCGATATGACAAGATCAGTGAGATCTTGATCATGCCGGAATACCGCAACAAGAACCTGTACGCACGCAAGCTGGAATCCGTGGCAGATTTTTTTCGTGATTACCCGGAATATCCTCATGGCCACCAGCGATGGACGGACCGGGTCTTCTTTCAATTAGAGGACGGCCTGGTGCGTCCTCTATCCTACTACTGGCAACGCACTGTTCCCGTATGGGTGAAATCCGTCATGTGGGGCATCCAGCTTATCGGGAGCAGGTACCTTCGACCGGCCCTCCGGATTGCTTTTGCAGGAAAAGAGAAAGTTGCATTATAAGAACTGAAAGATGGGACAAACCTATTCTCGACTCGTTAGAAAAAACCATAAGGGAAGAACGAATCAAAAGTTATTCGGGTCTTCAGAGATATCGATTTTAGGTTTCATAGTAGTAGTCCAATCCCAGGTGGGTGATTTGCTCTTCGCCCATGAGATAGCGTAAGGTATTTTTCAGCTTCATCAACTGAATGAAGAGATCGTGTTCAGGATAGAGATTGGGCGCGCACTGCGGGCTTTTGAAGTAGAAAGAGAGCCATTCCTGAATACCTGTCATGGCAGCCCTTTGAGCCAAGTCCATGAACAAAACCAGATCCAGGACAATGGGCGCAGCCAAGATGCTGTCCCGGCAAAGGAAATTCACTTTGATCTGCATGGGATAACCCAGCCATCCGAAGATATCTATGCAGTCCCAACCCTCTTTTTCATCACCCCGAGGAGGATAGTAGCTGATGACCACCTTGTGCTGGAAATCCCCGTATAGTTTAGGGTAGACCTCCGGCTGAAGAATCGTTTCCAGAGCGGATAGCTTGCTCTCCTCTTTGGTCTTGAAAGAGTTCTGATCATCCAGGACCAGACCATCCCTGTTGCCGAGAATGTTCGTGGAGTACCAACCGGTGAGACCCAGCATACGGGCCTTCAGCCCAGGGGCAAGAATCGTTTTCATCAGGGTTTGGCCTGTCTTGAAATCCTTGCCGGCAATGGGAACGTTGAAACGCTCTGCCAGCTCCGTCAAGGCGGGGATATCCACGGTAAGGTTAGGAGCGCCATTGATGTAAGGAATACCACTGGTTAAGGCGGCATAGGCGTAAAGCATGCTCGGGGAAATAGAAGGATCGTTATTTTTCAAACCTTCCTCAAAACGGCTGAGCGAGGCATGCACATCCCCGGGTTTCAGATATGCCTCTGTGCTCGCGCACCAGATCATGACACAGCGCGATACCCCCTGCTCCCGTTTAAAGGATTCGATATCACTCTTGACCGCCTCGACCAACTCAAGGTGAGTGGACTGCGGTTTTAGGTGAGGACCATTCAGGTTCTTGACGAATTCCTGTTTGAAAACGGCAGACCACGGCTTTACGCCATCCAATAGAGGCCGCACCGGCTCGAGGTCCTCCCGCTTGAGCACACCGGCCTGCAGAGCAGCCTCGTAGCCATTGTCCGGGAAAATATCCCATCCGCCGAAAACCAAATCCTCCAAATGTGCAAGGGGTACAAAATCTCTAATGAGTGGTATTCGATATTCGAACCTTTTTCCCAGGCGGATCGTTCCCAGCTGAGTTACGGAACCGATGGGAACAGACTGACCTCGGCGTACGGCCTCCACACCCGCCAGGAAGGTGGTACTTACCGCACCGCCCAGGCCCGGTATGAGTATACCCAACTTGCCCTCTGCCTTCTTAATTTCCTGTTCTCGTCTCATAACGCTCCTCGTTATTGCCGCAGCCTTCTCAAGGATCCAATGAAAGAGCTAGCCGCTGGCATATTTCGAAGTCGAGTGCTTCATAAATGATTCAGGCTAGCACAAGAGGTTCGACAACGCCTAGAAAAAAATGTGTCAATAGCACTTTACAAAAGGCATCATTGCTCAATTAGATGACACCCCATTGTTTCGCAAAGCTGGTCCCAGCAAATCCCAGTAAAATCAACGCAACGGCGATCACAACCACCTTTTCTTTTCTAACCATCGTAGCCCCTCCTTTTTTTGTGGTTACAAAAACCGCGGCAGAGAGCCCCGTCCGGAAGGGCGGGGGTAAATGACACGTTGTTTTTGTGGGGGTGCGGGGGGCTTGCCCCCGCGCTGATTCACTTGCTCTGAATCGCTGGGAGTACTGAAAGGACAGGGCAGGGCGCTCGGCGGATAACACGATCTGTGGTGGATCCTACCAAAAGCGTCTCAACGAGACTTTGCCCCCTGACCCCCAGAACGATCAGATCGATGTCGTTAACCACCGCATACTTTGTCAGTTCCTCGTCAGGTTGGCCAGCCAAGAGGGTTGTTATGGGGGTGCACCAGCTGTGGGCCTCCTCAGGCACCAGGCTTGTCAGCCTCTCGTGCAGCTCATCTCGGAGGTCCTGTTGAAATTCCTCTGTACGCGCAGATGTCGGCTTGACCAGGTTTTCATAAACCGGTGGTTGAATAACGTGGACCAGGTGTAGGTCGGATTGAAATTCCTGAGCAAAGCTGAGCCCATACTGGAAAGCAAGGCTGGAATCGGGTGAGAAATCGCATCCCACAAGAATCCGTCTTAGCTTGATCTCTTGATCCGCAGGGGTGATGAAACCACGTTCCGGACTGCGGACGATCAACAAAGGGCAAGGAAGCGTCCGCATGAGACGTTCGGTTACGGAGCCGAGTATAAGGCGCTTCAGACCTGATCGACCATGACTCGCCGCAATGGTCAGATCCACGCCTTTTTCCTGAGCAAGTCGGCTGATTTCATGGGCAGGATGACCCGTGGTGATCAGCGGTTCCGAGTCAATCGAATGGGCGCCCATCAAAGCACTGATCTGCTCTTGCGCGTATTGGGTCATGCGCTTCTGTTGCTCATCCAGGGCCAGGACAGCCTCACCGTAAATCGCAGCAGAGGACAGATCAATCACGTGGCACAGGTAAAGCTTGGCTCTAAAATCTCTGGCCAGAGCAATGCCGTAAGGAACAGCATGATTTGAAAAGTCTGAAAAATCAGTGGTGCAAAGAATTCTTTCTAGATGCACTCTCATGCTTGGATCCTCCCTTCTTCCTCGATCTGATCCTTTAACTTATCGGAGACAAAAGACGGAGACCGCGGGCATTGAGAAGTTCGATGGATGCAAACCGTCTGGCAGAGCGCAAAATTTGGGATTCATCCGTTTGGGGCAGTAAAAAGTCCGAAAGAGAAGTAAGACTCCTGGATTTCTTGATCACAAGCCTATACTTACACGATCGTTTTGCGCATCTGCAATAGATAACCCACGCTGGACACGGCCATATGAAGGACAAAGGTAAGCGCAAAGGACCACAAAATCAGGAGAAAAGAGGGCCTAATAATGAAGAACAAGAATACCCAGATCCCTATGGTTAGATCTACCTGATCGAACAGGAAAAACACCACTCCCCATGATCCACCCTTCTTTTTGCCGGGGGGAATTTCCATCTGACGTTTTAGGAAACTATTGGGCAATTCCCCCACTGTCATGCCCAGACCGAGCAATATCCCGACAATGTAGCCATGTTTTCTATAGTCAAGAAGAAGGAGCCATTGAGGGGTGTAGCCCTCCTTCTGAAGCCAGGCCTGGATCATTGTTCCTGCAAAGCAAAGAACCACATTAATCAGCAGGCCTCTCCAGGTCTTGTTGTCACCAAAGAGCCTTTTTTCCCTGAAATACAAACCAAAGTCCAAGGGTCTTTTGAGGGGATGCAACCAGTCGTATTTCATGCAAAGACCCTGGGCGATGGCTGCCAGAAGCAGTGGAGATGCCAGAAACAGGATCTGATAAGTCATCAAGAGCACAGAAAACCGTCAAGAGACACCCAAAAAATGGGAATAGGCGTGTTTGGCGACCCACTGCATTGAATAGAGCATGGATTTCGTATAGTGGTTGACCTGGAAGTTGCAAGTGGAAAGGCAGTGTGGGCTGCACTTCAGCTTCTGCTTGTTCAACTTGACAGGGTCAAAATTTGGCCCATCATAGATGTCCCCCCAATCCTCTTTTGACCCATAGAGCTCAAAGCAGGGTGCAAAGCTTCCATCCAGACGGATTATCATGGTGAACCGGCCAGCATGGCATGGCCAGGCCGGTAACTCGTGTCGGATAAAGCGCTTCATGGCTTGCAGGTGTTCGACCGAGTTGACCATGGTATAGCCTTCAATATTTTTTTCAATCAACCAATCGATAAGCTCATCAACAGTCCAGACATCCTCCTGCGTGATCCATCCGCCGTCCTGTTTGTGTTTGAAGGTTTCGTAGTCGATCAAAGGGGGTTCATTGATATGGTAATCCGTGGCGATGCCGTATTCATGAGCAATCTCAGTAAGTTCCCTGACATCTTTTACGTTCTTTGCGGTGATGTTGATATTGAGAAAGGTGATGTATCCGTACTTGTTTTCTTGCTGGACCAAATATTCGAGTTGGCGCTTTATGCGGGAAAAATATTTCGGTATCCCTGCGTAGCCATCGACCGCATCGACAGCAAGATTGATGGTGGATACGCCCGCCATACCGATTTCATCGATAAAAGCCTCGTCAAGGAGGAGGCCGTTGGTGGGAAGATAGACAAAGAAGCCTTTTTCAGTCGCATAGCGGGTCAGCTCGATGACGAAATCCTTGCGCACCAGAGGTTCCCCCCCCATATACGCAAGGACCCTGCAGCCCACCGACGCAAGCCAATCCACAGCGTCCTTCCCCACCTGCATGGTCATGCCGGGTATTTTTTTGCCCCTGCTGTAGCAGTAATGGCAGTCGAGGTTGCAATTGAGGTCGGTGTAGAGGAAGGCGAGGACAGGTCTGAATGCTCCGGTATTGAGCCGGGATTTTAGGTACGGGACAACCCAGCTCCTATAAGCCCGTCTGAAGTTATGAAAATGGTAACTTGCACTACGGATACCCCTGTCAGATTTTTGGCTCCAGGGAATCCATTTGGACAAGTAGTCAAGCGCTTTCGACTCCTTGGAAGTTTCCATCAGGACACCTCCTTTGCCTGTTCCGATCAGGTTATGTGTGAATATCAAAATACCTCGCTTTCACCATATGTCAAGCCCTAATTTTCTCATCCCTCCTCCGTCTGAGGGGGGCTTATTCGTAAACCTTTTCGTCTTCACCCTCTTCGTCTATCGCATCCCGTTCAACGTCTCTGGAGGCCTCCTTTTTCGAGAGAAGCTCTCTGTAGAATTCGTGCTGAACAAGGAGATTCATAATTTCATTGGTCCCCGTCCAGATCATCTGAAGGCGTGCGTCTCTAAGAAACCGTTCGATGGGATAGACGTTTGTATAGCCGATACCTCCCATGATCTGCATACAGTCGTTGATTACGGACCAGAGCATTTCAGTGGAGGTCTTCTTCGCTTCGGATACCAGTCTTCTTGAATCCAGCCCTTCGTCCACATGGCGGGCTGTGACGTAGACAAGGCTTCTTGCCGCATCAAGGCGCGTCACGGAATCTGCTATCTTGAAACTTACGGCCTGAAACCTTCGAATGATCTCTCCGAAGGCCTTTCTCCGGCTGGCGTACCGTGCAGCAACTTCGATGGAACACCGCGCCATGCCGAGACAGGCAGCTGCTGTGGTGAGTCTCTCCGGGATCATCATTCGATTGAAGATGAAGAAACCTCCATGTTCCGGTCCAACCAGATTTCGGGCAGGCACTTTCACGTCGCGGAAGTAGATTCTACCGGTCCCCCCGCCCCTGGACCCGAGAAGACCATAGACATGCTTCACCTCCACGCCGGCGTCACGATCCACGAGGAAGGCGGAGATGGACTGATGCGGGGCTGCATCCGGGGCTGTCTTGGCATAGACGATGAAATAGTCGGCGCCTTCTGCACCCACCACAAAACGCTTTTGACCGTCAAGCAGATAATAGTCCCCATCTTTTCGGGCGGTCGTTGTCGCGCCGAAGAAATCTGACCCTCCCCGAGGTTCGGTGAGCGCTTCCGCACAGCAGAGTTTTCCTTCAAGGGTGGGTTTTAGGTATTTTTCCTTTTGCTCATCCGTGCCATAGGCGTCAATCGCTTCTCCAATGATGCTTACCAGAGAATACAGGCAGGAAAGGCTTGAGCCGAGCACGCCGATCTCCTCGAGGGCGGCCACTTCTCCTGTCCATTTCATACCCCGACCTCCCCACTGCTCAGGAAACCGCAGACCAAGGAGGTTATGAGAGGCCGCTGCTTCCACGAACTCCTTTGGATACCGCACCTGCTCCGTATCCATCCTCCGTATCAATGAACTTGGCACATCATCCTTTGCAAATCGTCGGGCTTCGGTCTGAATAGCCCTTTCCTCATCTGAGAGCAGAAACTCGTACATCGCAATCCTCCTTCGCAACAGAAAGACTTGGTTTCTCAACGGACATGGTCCGGTTTCTCGTTGCCTGGATCCCCAAGCTTATACCTGATTCGAAGCACACCGTCTTCGAAACTTACCGATCCTATTCTAAACTCGCCAATCTCTTTTGTTGAGCTGACATGAGGACCGATACATGGACAGGCGTCATAATCGCCGACTCTGACGATCCGGATAGGGTCTCCCACATCTTCAGGGACGCGATCAAGTTTGAAGTGCTTCTTTGATTCCTCCCTGGTCATGAATTGTTCGGTCACTGCAAGGTCAGCCTGGATGACCTGATTGACCTTTTTCTGGATGAGCGAAACCTCTTG
The DNA here is from genome assembly GCA_050050615.1 of Desulfobacteraceae bacterium. Classification (GTDB taxonomy): domain Bacteria; phylum Desulfobacterota; class DSM-4660; order Desulfatiglandales; family HGW-15; genus JASFTV01. Next base: position 6,671 of record JASFTV010000049.1, on the reverse strand, counting down.
TTTGCTCAGGGGACGATTAAAGTGATAATCACATTTCGACTTTTTCTTTTCAATATGAGCACTGAAGGAACGACCACAATTAAACATCCTGACCATGGTCTGGTTCAGCACATGCTCTGCGGAGTGCATCCGCGGGTCCAAGGTTTTCTTCATGCGAGAATCCCCTGTTACTAGTGAGAGCATAAAATCGTTGTCATGGTAATGAGCCCGCCATATTGACGGCCATGCCTTCGGAGCGTGATGGGGAGCCCAGGAATACTGAAAAGCTATGGGGTCATGAAAAAAATGGTGTACAGCTGTTAGGGCCCATCTATGATCACTTCGGTCCCGGCTTTGCCGGCCAGTGCGTCCTCAATGGCTTCGATGCAGGTGATCACAGCTTTTTTGCCACCCCTCTGTACAAACTGCATGGCCGCCTCAATTTTAGGACCCATGGAGCCGGCCGGGAAATGGCCTTCCCTCAGATAGCGGGCAGCCTCCGATACGGTCAACTTGCGAAGAAATTTCTGCTTCGGCGTTCCGTAGCGAATTGCGGCACCTTCAACGTCGGTGGCCATGAGGAAGGTCCCCACGCCCACCTCCTCAGCCAGCTTGGCGCTGGCAAGATCTTTATCAATGACCGCATCCACGCCATAGAAGGTTCTCCCTTCCCGGATCACCGGGATGCCCCCGCCTCCGCAACAAATGACGATAAAGCCCATGCTGATAAGTCTTTTGATCTCCCGCTTTTCAACGATGGTGACAGGCCTCGGAGAGGCGACGACACGCCTGTATCCTTGGGGGGTTTTTCGGGTCGGGTAGGGGAGGGTCGTGGCCTTTTCCTCCGTATAGACGGGTCCGATCGGTTTAGAGGGGTCCTGGAAGGCGGGATCCTTTTCATCGACCACCACATAACTGAGAAGGCTGACCAACTCTTGTTCCGTGTGAACCCCCATTTCCATGAGCTCGGTATCCAGTGTCGACTCGATCATATACCCGATCTGGCCCTGGGTCTGGGCCACCAGGATTTCCAAAGGCAGAGGGGGGACCGCATCGCAGTATTCTTGCTGCAGGAGCAGGTTGCCCACCTGGGGGCCGTTCCCATGGGTGAGGATGATATTGTAGTGTCGCGAGAGCCTGGCGACTTGGCGTATGGGAATTTTCAAATTCTCGAACTGCTCTTCCACGGTGCCCACCTGGCCCTTGCGGATGAGCGCATTCCCGCCGAGGGCCACGAGTAAGATTTCCTTTTCGGGTTTCTTTTTCATGGGCAATCCCCTCATTTAAGACACAAAACGGCCTTCCAGGCCGAACCCCTTCAGTCGCTTTAAAAGGGTATCCTCCAAGGAAGGCTCACCGCGATCCAGGTACTCATAGCGGACCCGAAGGGTCGGCTTGTCGATGGCTAGAATTCGGGTCAATTGGATGGGGGTAGCGAAGATGACCAGGTCGCAATCGGCCTGATTAATGGTATGTTCCAGGTCACGAATCTGATGCTTGCTATACCCCATCGCTGGCAGTACGGGTCCTATGTGGGGATAAAGGCGATAGGTTTCCTTGATGGTCCCCACCGCGAAGGGACGGGGATCAACGACCTCGCCCGCATTGAAGGTGCTGGCGGCAATCAACCCTGCGCCGTAAGACATCTCACCGTGGGTCAGCGTGGGGCCGTCCTCCACCACCAAAACGCGACTGCCTCGGATTTCCTCTGGTCGGCTTACGAGGACCGGGGATTCTGCCAGCAGAATTTGTGCCCTGGGTGCGTACCTCTCGATGTTTTTTCGGACCCGCTCCGCATTCTCTGAGGGCGCCGTATCCACTTTGTTGATAATGGCGATGTCCGCCATTCGTAGGTTCGTTTCACCTGGATAATAGAGCAATTCGTGACCCGGGCGATGAGGGTCAAAAAGGACAATGTGCACATCCGGGAAATAAAAAGGGGTGTCATTGTTCCCACCATCCCAGACGATCACATCCGCTTCCATTTCCGCTGCTTTTAGAATCCGCCCATAGTCTACCCCTGCATACACCACGATACCCTGATCAACGAGGGGTTCGTATTCTTCTCTCTCCTCGATGGTACACTGGTGCTTTTCGAAGTCGTCATAGGATGAAAAGCGTTGTACCACCTGTTTTAGTAGATCTCCGTAAGGCATAGGGTGTCGGACGACCACAACGCTTTTGTTTAAACCCCGGAGAATCTCGCACACCTTGCGGGTAGTCTGTGATTTTCCACAGCCCGTTCTCACAGCACAGACCGCCACGACGGGTTTTTCGGCCTTGAGCATGGTGTACGTGGCTCCGATAAGGATGAAATCCGCGCCTTCTGACATGGTGATGCTCGCTTTGTGCATCACTTGAACATGAGGGATGTCGCTGTAAGAAAGCGCGACCAGATCGACCTTGTGCTCTCGGATTAAGTCCGGGAGCTCGTCTTCGGGGTAGACGGGTATCCCTTCGGGATAAAGATTTCCTGAAAGCTCTGATGGATAGAGGCGCCCCTCAATGTCCGGAATCTGTGCAGCTGTAAAAGCGATGACCTCGTAACGGGAGTTGTCCTTAAAATAGACATTGAAGTTATGGAAATCTCGGCCTCCGGCGCCCATGATGATGACCTTTTCCATGAAACAAACTCCTCCCCGGAAAATCGGGTCATGTGGCCGCACATTCTTGTGCAGTTATACCAGAAAGGGTCGAGCAGTCTATGGAATCAATCCCCTTTTCATATTCCGCTCTCCCCTGAGAGGGTGTCAAAATACTGTTTTCGGCAGCTTGCGTTGCAACCTCAAAGAAGAGGCTGCACATGAACTAATTTCATTTGTCTTATTCAACACAGCGTATCCTCTGCTAGCGGGTTAGAACCCATTCAATTCTTTCCAGGGCCCAGTCCACCTCCTCTTTTTGGATAATCAGGGGCGGTGCAATACGGAGGGTATGTTCATGGGTTTCCTTGCAGAGCAATCCTTTTGACATCAGCTTCTCGCAAAATGGTCGGGCACCGCCGGCCTCAGGCACGAGTTCGATGCCGATCATAAGACCCTTGCCCCGGATTTCTTTGATGTAAGGGCTTTCTATCCCGGACAGACCGGAGAGAAAGTATTCACCCATGAGAGCGGCGTTTTCAATCATGTTTTCCTCAACCAAAACCCTGATAGCTGTTCTTGCCACGGCACAGGCAAGGGGGTTGCCACCAAAGGTGCTTCCGTGCTCTCCTGGACGCAACACGCCGAGCACCTCAATATTTGAGAGCACTGCGGATATGGGGTAGAAACCACCGGAAAGGGCTTTACCAATCAAGGTCAGATCCGACTCGACGCCGTCATGCTCCTCGGCCAGCAGTTTCCCTGTTCGGCCCAGGCCGGTCTGGATCTCATCCAGAATCAGGACCATGTCGTTCTTTTCGCAAATCTCCTTGACCTCCTTCAAGTATCCTGCCGGCGGAATAATAACGCCGGCTTCTCCCTGAATCGGTTCCACGAGAAAGGCGACTGTATTTGACGTGATCGCTTTGCGCAGTGCACCGGCATTGCCAAAAGGAATGATCTTGAAACCGGGGGTAAAAGGGCCAAAATCTCCCCGAGATTGTTCATCCGTGCTGAATCCCACAATGGTGATGGTCCGTCCGTGGAAATTGTTTTCACAGACGATGATTTCAGCCTGATCTTCCGGGACCCCCTTGATCGTGTATCCCCACTTTCGAACCGCTTTAACAACCGTTTCCACGGCCTCCGCGCCACTATTCATGGGCAGCACCTTGTGGGAGGAGGTCAATCTGCAGATCTCTTCATAAAATAGACCCAACTGCTCATTGCGGAAAGCCCTGGAGGTGAGCGTCAGCTTCTGGGCCTGTTCCATCATGGCACGCATGATTTTTGGATGGCAATGGCCCTGGTTGACCGCTGAATAGGCTGACAGGCAATCCATATATTTATGGCCCTCCACATCCCAGACCCAGATGCCCTCACCCCGTTCAAGGACGACATCAAGGGGTTTGTAATTGTGGGCACCGTATCTGTCTTCCAACCCAATATAATATTGTGAGTCCATAACGAAGCCTCCCTTCTATTTGGGTGTGAGACAGCCACCTGCTTCAACAGTAAGCAAATGTGCGTGGTTTTGCCAATAATAACGGCGCAGAGGAAGAACCAGAAAAGGCCGAATTTCATAGTTCTTGCTCTTTCCGCCTGCTGTGTGAACCCATCACCTCATGAGCCCGGAGAGATTCGGATCTAAAGGCATCTTCATAGAGGCGTTGGAATCGCCTCTGAGTCAGTCCTGGTCTCGATTTCTGAGAAAGCAGCCTCAATGCCGGTCAACATGCTTTTGGTGCTCTTTTTTCATGTATCGATTGAATCGATGAACGTGACGTTGAGCCAGTACCCGAGCTTTTTCCGCTTCGCCATTCTCTACGGCCTGGACGATATCACAGAGATCCTGATAGTTCTTTGTCAATACCTGTTTGCCCCTGAGAGAAAACCGCTCATGAGAACCAAGGATCTTTTCATGGACCACGTGAAGGTTGGCCAAGTAGACTGGATTTCTGGCGATTTCAGCCAGTGCGACGTGAAGCTTCATGTCAATCCGAACAAAAGCTTCATTATCGGGGCTTTCTTCCTTGAGTAGATTCCAGGCCTCAACCAGAAGGCTTTTGAGTCGTTTGATCTCTCTTTTCCTTGCCCTTTTAGCGGCAAGGGCGGCAACAATACCTTCCACACCTTCTCTAAACTCGGCAAGATGATCATAGCTCACCTTTTGGTATTGAATCAAAAGGTCAAGGCTTTCCCCAATTTTTTGGGTATCAACCGCTTTGACAACAGCACCGCCGCCTACGCCCGTTTTGATATCGATCAAACCCTTCTGTTCCAATACGCGAAGGGCTTCACGAATCGTGCCCCTGCTGGTCTCGAACATGTCCTTTAGTTTCATTTCAGAGGGGAGCATGTCTCCAGCCTTGAGACTGCCGTCGATGATAGCGTTTTGGATCTGAACCACCACATGCTGGAAGATTCTGTTGGGTTTGGCTTTCTCGAATTTGAGTTGCATGAGCGTCCCTGTGAAGCGGCGGAATCGTCATTCTTGGTGACGAGCCATGCCATGGCCGGAAAAATGACTCTTGCCCAAATACAACAGGCCATGCAAACACTTTTGAACGTTACCATTGTTTAAATGTTTAACAATTAGACAATTATCCGATGTTCTTGGTCGTGTCAAGACCAATCAAACGAAGGAAGGCATGCCATTTTTCTCCCCGTTGATCGGGGTGTTTAATGGATTCTCGGAGTCCGGTCATTCAGGCCGTGTCAAGAGTGGCAGGCTGCGCCGCCCAAAACGACACCCTGTTGGCCCGGATTCCTTACCGCATAGGTCTTTGGGCCTGTGCCCGGCAGGAGGAAATGGAGGGAGGGACAGGCGGGAGGGGTTTTGAAAGCGACTAAAGGTCCTCCGCTTTGTATTGCTTTACCAATTTAACATATTCCTGAATGCCACCTTTTGCCCACCACAACTGCTCGGGTGTGGGTTTGCCCTTGATCCTGCCGGGCACCCCGAGCACCAAGGAGTTGTCGGGAATTTTCATACCCTGTCCGACCACGCAGCCGGCCCCGATGACACAGTTATGACCAATTTCGGCATCATGGAGAATGGTGGCATTCATACCAATGAGGACATTGTTTCCGATGCTGCGGCAGTTAAGAACAGCACCATGACCGATGATCACCTCATCCCCGATAGACACATCGCCAACAGGCGCGGAAGGTGTGCCCGAGTGGATGACGGCGTTATCCTCCACAGAGGTATTGCAACCAATTTCAATGCGGCCGAGATCAGCCCTGATCACCGATCCCGGCCAGACATTGGATCCTTCGCCGATCTCTACATCCCCAATCACATAGGCTGCTTCGCTGACAAAAGCGGATTGCGCGATTTTCGGTTCCTTGCCATTAAAACTTCTCATCATTTCCGCATCCTCCTCATGTGTTGCCACTGTCGGATTCGCATCTGAGCTCACTGGTGTCCAAAATAAACAAAAATCCAAGGTTCCCACCATATAAGCGCATGTTTTTCCACGATGTCCATGTTGTCCAAAATTCAGGTTCCCATGAGCACCGATTCGTTTTTGGACAAGAATGATCTGAGCTATGTCTTCAATGATGGTTTTCGCAGCTTGATCCTTATCTCCTCTTTTTCTTCTTTAATCGAGCGTATTTTGAAAGGTGTCGCAGCGATCAGCGCACCAACCTGCTCTTGAAGATATCTATGAGGCGGGTTCATGCGAGTGAAGAGTGCGAATAAGAGGTACATAAACCTTTCCGGAATGGTCAGGGAAGCTTTCCACCTCTTGATATCCATGTGAGATGAGACCCTTGCAGGATCATAAATCCAGGCCTCCCCCTCCGGCTTGAGTATGCGGTAGCATTCTTTCAATACCTTCACAGGGTCCCTGAGCACGTGCAACATGCCGGTGCTGATGACCATGTCATAGGATGCCTCCTCGAATCGGAGTTGGGCCGCGTTGCCTGTCTCAAAATGCAATCTATCAGCGAACCCCTCCCTCTGTGCATTCGCTCGGGCCATCTTTATAAGTCTGCTGCTCAAGTCAATGCCGTCAACTCTGATGGAGGGGGACCTCTTGACGATTTCGATGGGGAGATATCCCGGACCGGTTCCCAGGTCCAGAATCACGCCTTGCTTTA
>JASFTV010000048.1:0-15494 GCA_050050615.1 Desulfobacteraceae bacterium | reverse complement strand
GGCGACGCTATGTGGGGTCATGTTCGATGGTAAGGAAATCCATGGGACAGACAAGATAAGTATCGTCCCATGCTCCAAAGACAAAGGCAAAAGAAGATGGAAAAAGCATAGGCGACGCTTTGGTCCATAGGAACCTTCAAAAAGGCAGGGGCATTGGCCCTGCCTTTTCTTTTTGAACTCCCAACACATTGCATGGGACTCTCCACTCTTGAAGAGGCGATGAATGTGACTCATCCATCGATTGAGGAGCAATTCAAAGCAACGGTTCCGAGGGCGATATTTTTTATTCACTCTCCTTCGCGCGGATGCCCCGCGGCTTGGCACGGCAAGCTTCACTAAGCTCCGACCCAGAATCAAAAATATCCGATACTCCAGCGCTCCAGTACCCCAGTACTCCAACATTCCCATATTAAAGACCACCTCACCTCTTGGATCTAGTGGTCAGACCCAGTGCTCCGCCAATATCTCAATAATCCTCGGAAAAATATATTCGGCCACATCGGCCCGTCTTCCGCCGTGGGTTATCACCACGTATTTGCCTTGACATACGCCTCTGGCGCATTCTTTGATCTCTTTGACCAACCTGGGAAAGAATTCCCGGGTCAAGCCGAGGTCCCCGTAATCCAGCCGGCAGGTGTCATGTCCCAGGTTGTGCAGGATCATATCAGGATTGAAATCTCCAACTCTCGAAACGAATTCCTCTCTGACTTTTTCCATGTAGATTTCGTCCGTATTCGGGAAGGCCGTGTCCACGCAGATTTTGGTGCCGTCACCCTCTATGCGGTCCCAATGGCAAAAACAAACATGGAGCACGTCATCATCGTCATAAAATATGTCCCTGGTACCGTTCCCATGGTGCCGGTCCGTATCAAGAATGGCGAATCTCTTCAGCCCTAATTTTTCGCGGGCATTGATCAATGCCGGTCCTGCACACGAAGCATAGGTGCCTCCCCAGGCCGAATCCCTTTCTGCGTGATGTCCGGCTGCAACCGTAAAGACCAGTGCATTTTCCAGTTCACCAGAAAGAACCCTTTCCACAGCCTCAACACAGCCACCAACAGAGTACAAGGCGCCTTCGCAGTACCACGCCTTTTTGAGGCTTTCGACAAATCTCGGCGTGTGAACCTTGAGCAGCAATCGTTCGGACACTTTTTCCGGGATGAAGAGTTTCACCTCGGGCATTTTCAGGGCATGTTTCATCGCGCGCGGAAAGTTACGGAACTTGTCCCCGATAATCAGCCATTCCTTGCCGCGGAACATTTCATGGAAGAATACGCCTGTGCTCATTCAGCTCTCTTCATCTCCAAACTAATACAAACGCACTTAATATGTTTACATGTCATTGCGAGCCCGTAGGGCGCGGCAATCTCGTTTTCATTGGGATTGCCTCGTCCCCCGCATCAACTGCGGGGTCCTCGCAATGACAGTTTTCTTAATGCGTTTGTATTAACTCATCCTCTTGCATCAAGGGCAAGGGACCTAATCCAAGCAAAGCCTGCAATGGGCGCAAGTTGCTCTTTTCATGGATTCTTGTTTCTCCTTTTGATCAACTTGCCCCACTTATCGTCGTAGGGATGGATGGCATCCGTTTCGCCTCGGCTGTCCAAGACAGGCTTGTTTTCGTTGTACCACCGGAAAATGCGGCCTCGAAGATTCGAAAGAGAAACGGCCCCCCTCTTAAGTGCCTGGGCTTGCACCCGCTCGATAAACCCCGAGCTGCGATCTCCTACGGAGCAGTACAAAATGAGATGCTTCCCTTCAATGCGTTGGCCATGGTTGGTTATGAATGCTTTTGGAGCGAATTCTGTTCACATTTTGGCACTTTTTTGATTTTATTTTCCAGAACTTTCTTGGTCAAGTGATGATCACTTGAAAAAGCAGCCAGATTCCACGAGGAGGTCATCATGAAGATTGTTTTTGTTACAAAGCTCAATCCATTGTGGGGGGAGAACATCCCGTGAGGCAGGCCTTTCAACTTCCGAGACAGCCTGGATACCCTTGCCTACCCGTTATGCAAAACACACGGTGTACGTTCAGGGGGCATCTAGCATACAGTCTCCGGCACCCCTCTCTACGCCAGCATGTAACCTTTTTTGGCCATAAAATAGGTGAGCGCACCGTCCATGCTATTGTAAAATAGCAGTAGAAACACCCCTATGAACAGGCCTTCCTTCTGGCCGCTCAATATGAGGAGCAACGCATAGCTCCAGATCACGAGGGAGCCTATCAATTCCATGATGCCCAGGGCCCTGTGCCCCAGATAGAAATCGCCCAACCCCGGCAGTAACAGAGACCTCAAAGACGCTTTCTTTGGTTCCTTAAAAGCAGCCTTGCAGGACGGGCAAACCTTGAGACCTTTTTGCAGCGGGACGAAGCAAGAGGGACAGATGTTTTCAAGCACTTCCTCCGGCTCCTCCATGGCGTATTCCTTTCTTTCCATGATAAAGCTTTTCAGTTCTTTGGACATAAATCGCTTCACGTTCGTGAATACACGCCGCTTCGACTTTTCTCGGGTGAAAGTCATGCTGCCGAGTATACCCCGCTTAAGCTTTTTTATATCTTCGTAGAGTATCTGAAAGAGGTAATGGGTCCTGCGTTTCATCCTTGAGTTGACGTTGATGAAGAGAAGTCTTTGGTTGGTGGCAAGGATTGCATAATGGTTGTACATCATGGTCAGCCACCCGTTGCCAAAAAAGAGTTCCGCAGGGTAATAGGCTGTGCCCTTGCCGATCCGCATGACTTTTTCTCCCTCGTTCAGAGCCTTATCCAGAACTTCCGATACGGCCATGAGAACCTTCACTTTCAGCTTGTTCCTCATGCTTTTGTAGCCTCCTTTCTTGTTAGGAGACAAAATCTCTTCGAACATGACCCTATCCGGTGATATAGACTGGAGCTCTGGATAGTCCATGAGTACCGCGTGACCCGCAGACACCCCGGCCCCCTCGAATCCTGAGGGTGGCGGGGATGTCACAGGAGCGTCCGCCCATACGATTCCAGACGGTTCGATGACCATGATTTGATCGCAACTCTTGCACTTGGCTTTCACAGTGGTTTTCGGGACTTTGCCATCCGCAATGTTGTAACCTTTATTACAATTGGGACAAATAACCTTCATAGCTTTACCTCCCTGTCTTTTCCCCCAGGTAAAAAGGCTCTCCTCCGACAGGAAAAAAATGTTGTTGCCTGCCCTTTTCCTCTCAGGCAGGAACAACCTGGACCTAGCAATGAACTTTGTCCAAAAACGTCAGAATCTGCCGAAATTTGTCACCGTCGTGTTTTCCTGAAAGGCCCATTCATGCCCTCAGCCTTTGCTAACCGGCGTCAAGCATTTGAGAATTGCCACCTGCCTCTTCTTCCCCTTTACTTCCCCTGATATTGTTACCTCAGGTGTAGGATGCAAGAAGCGTGCTAAAAGCCTTCTTAGAAGCGTCCTGCAAAAAAGACAGGCAGAACCGATTACGGTCCTGCCCCTCTTTGCATGGACACCGGCAGATGGGAATGATGATTGAAATCAGGATGGCTTATGAGGAGAACACAAAGTTCTCATGCCGTTCTAATAGGGCGTCAATCCCTTTGAATCATCCCCATAAGCGTTGAGAGCTGTGAACAAGAAAAGAATAGAAATAGCTTATTTCATGGGCCTGTGCTTTCTGTGAAAGTTTGTGCCTGTGACTTCACGCTTGCCGTAAAGCCGGCCATGACCATTTACTGAGGGGAGCATTTAATTGTTTATGGAGAAAGGTCCCTACTGATGGTCAGGACCATGAAGTCTTTTCTGTAGTGACTGTCGAAGATCCCGCTGCCTCATAGCGGGGGTGGGAGGGCGCCGTCCTTTTCGCGACTTGTCTGTGGGGGAAACCGCAGCTCCGCCAACGGCGGAGAATGCGGAGCCCCGCTTCTCTGAAGCGGGACGTAGGCAAGTCGCTGAAAAGACCAGCCCGGGAGCCTCGGAACGAAAGAAAAGACTTCATGGCCCTTATTCATTCCATGTCAACTATTTTGTGCTCCCCTTAGTAAGACCTCCTGGCTTTGAAAACAAGGGCGGAACGTCATATTCTTATCTGTGTTCTCGATCCAGCATCAAGTATCCACAGCGCATCACCTCAGAAGCCATACCAAAAGTCCCCCGAATGCAAAAGAGACCAGGAAAAGAATGAGGAGCGCGACCTTACTCATCGGTTCTCTCCGCTTGGCTCTTTTCATAGAGAATTTCAGGAGGAGATCTTGCTCTGGGGTCTCTGGTATGTGAATAAGATTCTTGTTGTCACCCCGCTCCAAAGCATTATCCTCATCCGGCTCACGGACAATACGAGGAACTGAGACAGCATCTGGCAGAGCAGCGCCGCAATAGATACATCTCATGTTTCCTTCCGGAATATCGTGGGGGCACTTTGGACACCGCACCATCTTTATCCTATTATGGGCAGCCAAAGTCACCGGTTTGCTACCGTCTCCGCAAAGCAGATATGATTTGTTTTGTCTCTTTTCCCCATTCAGCCACTTGTTCAGCCCTTGAAATCACCTTTGTAACGATTTCCTGTGAACCAGAAAATGTTTTGTATGACTGCCTCACTTTTATAGAGAATCCCTTCTTCACGTATGCACCCAATCCGAGCAAAACGCTTGCGATGAGTGTCTCATCCTCAATCGATAAATCGATCGTAAAAAAATTATCGGTTATGGAAACAGTCACTTCCGTCGGATCTGCCATTATACCACCCCTTTCTTCTATTCATCCATCCTCAGTTTCATCCTAACCACCTTCCTGCCCCTTTTACACGCCCCCACCAACCCGCGACACGCAATGCGCAAGCACGCAGCCTGTTTGCAGTATCCTCCACCTGCGCATTCATATCCGCTCTCGGGTTACAAGACTCAGCGTATCGCGTCCGTGCAAAAAATTCCCAGCCTAGCATCTTGGCCCGTCATTAACTTGCCATCTCGACCGAAGGGAGAGCTCTTTGAAATTCGCCACGATTGTTCAGACTTCTCGGCCTGCTGAAGGATCTCTGTATGTGCGGGTTTCATCAACGAATGACGGCAAGGTTTCTATTCTATTCTGGAAGGTATAAAGAAATCAGACCCAAGAGTCAAGGACGGGCCTTCTTCCCGGCGAGATGGTGACAGATTTTTGCAGATTGAACCACCAGGAAATTGCACCGGACACTATCTATCGAGCATCAGACAAAGGCTGGATCGTTGTACCCCGAGAGGGGGGATAGGGCCATTCGGGTTCGAACCCTCTTTGCAATCTTTTGTGGATCCCCTTGACTTCATACCACAAAGTAGTATCTTCTCAATATATGTGCCATCCCCCGCTGCAGGGACGAAACCAAACCCCACATGCAGGTGAGGCAATTATTATCAACCTGGAGTTAAGGAAATGAAGAAATTAAATATTTGCAACTTCTTGCTCGTTACTGCTTTAGTCTTTGCCGCTGGCGCCTCCGCGAGCGGCCCCCAACCCACGTCCGCTTCCCTTGAAATGGCCCCTCTAAGCGATTTTCCGGAATGGGTCCAGAAGACAAAGCCTCAGGCTAGGGAAGCCTATCAATTTGCACTCGCCAACCCGGAGATCCTCAAAAGGATTCCTTGCTATTGCGGTTGTGATGAGGCGGGGCACAAAAGCAACTATGACTGCTACGTCAAGGAGGTACGTGCAGACGGCTCTTTGGAATTTGACAGGCACGGGTCTTTCTGAGGGATCTGTCTAAAGATCACGCGTGACGTGATGCAGATGATGCTGGACGGAAAATCCCTGCCAGAGATTCGCCGGGTGATTGACGAGAAATATCAGGATTTCGGAACGCCTACGCCTACGGAAAAGCCATAGACCGTTAGAGCCCCCGGGCCCATTGGATCCGGCTTTCGCGGTACGCCCCACAGGGCTGTCTGAGGGGGCCATGCCCTTTTTGACAGGCCATGTTTCAAGAAAAATCCCACCCGGTTTTGCAGCGAAACCGATATTTGGGGTTCCTGCCCGCCAGTGCCGGGCGCTGGCAGGCAGGAACGCCTCTACGCACCCGCACATCGGTTCCGTTCTAGAAATCATCATACGGCACGTCATCATCCGGCTCGTACCTGCAGTCGTAGTACTCTATCACCTGAGCATCCTCTTCGGCCTCGAAACGGTGAGCGCATTTCGGATAGATGGTCACACGCTGGCCTTCGTGCAAATTAGTTTCCGATTCCTCTCCTGACTCCAAATCCACAAGCCGAACACGAAGCTTCCCGCTGATTATGTAAAAGTGCTCTATCTTTTTTATGTGGTAATGACCCCCTCGAGAGTACCCTTTTCCTTTCTTTAAGCTGAAATAACCAAGATGTTTGAAATCCTTTCCATCCTCTATCAGCGCAAGCTCACCGCGCTCTTGAATCAGTCGCTTTTGCCTCAGGAATTCTTCCGTAATCGGCAGATCTTCTATTTTGATCTTCCTGTCCATGGTGTCCCCGTAAGAGCAAAAAAGAGGATCAGGCGCCAACTTTCAATGCGTCTCCCACTCCTGAGCGTCAAGTGTTGCTGCCTGATCGACTGTCTATATCTGACTTATCCTGTATCTTCGACCTTTAACCCTTATGAAACACTGGCCGTTCTCGTCCTCTATGAGATCGGCTATCTTTACAAGGGCCTGCCCGGAGAACTTTATGCGGTCTTCTCCAGCGTGCATGTACAAGCTATCGTCTCTGATGAACAATTTCTTGGGTTTCAATCTTATTCGCTTTTTAGTGTTCAACACGAGGATGACCTCCTCCTGTTTCACCACGTCAAAAACAAATAAGGGCGTGTCTTCGTAGGGGAAATAGACTTTTTCTCTGAAGTTTCTGTGCCTTTGAACAAGGTGGTAGCCATCCCTGTCTTTTCTTATGCAGGAATGAAAATAATAGATAATCTTTCTGTGCTGAAATTCTCCATCCTGATTGTGCCACCGGCCGTGCTTGTCCAGCCAGAATAAAGCCTCCTCTTTTGGTATGACAACTTCCTTGAGTTTTCTTGACATGAGATCGTCAGTCCTTGCAGTTCAAGCCGTTCCTCAGGAGCTCAGAAAGATACAATTCGTATTGATTCTCAACACACCTCAAAGGTAGCGACTTTCTTTTAGATCTTAAACCATCTTTGAATGGTGTTCCTCCCTTATACGTTTCTTTCCAGGTGGCCTTTTTCCGCTGACCTGCAAAAAACTAAGGGAATTCATGGCAAAAGTCCATCTCTTTTCCCTCTGTCCAACAGGCTCCGCTTTTCTGGCGGGCACCCGGTTGCAGTGCCATATTGCCTGGTCAGGTTGTCTCCCGATTGACTAGCCGTCTTCATAGGCAAAGATCTTAACATTTATGTCAAGCCCGCCCTGGCGCGATAGCACGAGCCCGTCAATTGTCTCTCTGCTATGGGGCAATTTGACCAGGCAAAATATCTCGGTTAGTGCCAGGTCTGGGCCAGGGTTTTTTAAGGTGTGGGGAGAGGTCATCCTGAGCAGACGCCTCGTCGGTTTGAGGCGAAGCTTCGCTAGTTTTGTTCCTGTCTCAGCAAATGGGCCACTCCAGGGGACAACTCCGGGTATCTTTACTTTGTTGACACGCCAACCCCATTGCCTTACAATGATTTTATGAAATTAGATCCATTGCCGGGCTCAGCACCTATGCACAGCTCCTCCACCTGGAACCTTGAGTTTCCAAGGCAATTCTCTTCTACAACCTGATCTGACTTACGAGTCACAACCTTATTCTAGACCTTCAGACCTTCCTCGACAGACAGCCCAAGGAGCTCGGCGCTTAAGACCGGCCTACTTCAGTGGGGAGATGTATGAAACTCTGCCCAAATTGCGACCAGCCGGTTGGGGAAGAGATCACCATCTGCCCCTCGTGCGGGAGCGAAGTCGGCGAAGGGAGAAAATACATCGACGATTACCGGATTGTCGATGTTCTCCACGAGGGCCACGCCAGCTTCCTTTGCCGGGCCATCCGCGAGCGGACGGGCGAGATGGTCATGATCCGCCTTTTTACGCCCCAATCCGGGGTCGATGAAGAGGTGGCTTCGCGACTCAGGCGAGAAATAGAGGAACTCAAGAAACTGCCTCACGAGGGCTTTGTGAGGCATTATGCGATCCGACGCTCGTCCGACGGCCTGTGGTACCGGATCAGCGAATGGGTAGATGCCGAGAGTTGGGGCTCCCTATTGGCTTCCGGCCGTCTCAGCGACCGCCGGGTGGCCCTAGACTTATTTCACCAGACAGCCTCGATCCTTTCCTCTCTCCATGAGCAAGGCTATTTCATACCCCATCTTATTTTGAATGATATCATGGTCATCACAGGGGACGACGGAGAGCTCAAGGTTAAGATCGACTACAAACTCTTCCGATTCTTCGACCCCAAACTGAAACGCCCCGGACCGATGCTTAAAAGACTTCTGGTTTGCCACCCGGACATCATCTACGAGCGTCCCCTCGATTTTAGAAGCGACATTTGGTCCCTGGGCAAGATCTTCGTAGAACTGCTTACGGCCGACCTCGGAATCACGGACTTTGTTGCCAAGGTTGAAGAACTGCAATTACCCTCCGAGTTGGATGTCCTGCTCAGGGTGATGCTGGCCGATGATCCGGACTTGCGGCCCAGGTCCATGGCCGAGGTGGCCGAGTCTCTGGCCCGCATTAAAGAAGGAGAGACCGGAAGAGCCCAAATACAACCGCCTGAAATGCCCGCGGTGCCAACGCCGGCGATCAAGAGACGCCCAAGAAGAGTGGGGCTGTGGGCGGCCATTGTCACACTATTTTGTATAGCCGGTTTCCTGACCTGGTTTCAATTCGGTTACAAAAAAAGGGACTTGGCGACCGCCCTTGAGACGTACGCGAATCAGTACGCACCCTCCATGGCCTTCTTGCTGGTGGAGTACTGGCTGAAGTCAGGCGAGGACAAGATCTACCACAATCGGGCCGAGGGGACAGCGTTTCTCGTGGACAATGACGGTTACATCCTCACCAGTCGCCATGTGGCCTGTCCCTGGCTGGAAGATATCACTTTTTTTGCGACTGTCCGACAACTCAGGCTTGGCGACGTCGTACCCGGTTTTGGCTACAGGATGTTTTTGTGGTTTGAAGGGGAGAAGGCCTTTAACCGTGCAGCCAGAATGATGGAAAGTGCTGACCTGACAGACCTTTATTTCGTCGACACCGCTTTTAGCTCGGAAACCTCACCACGTATATCCATCGCAGGCACGCCAAAGACCACGGTCAGAACCAAGCAGGCCCTTACATCGCCCTTCAAGGACGACTTCGCTGTACTCAAAATAGATCGGTTGCCGGAGGGAGTGAAGCCCCTGCCCCTGGACCTGAAGATGGATCCCCAGGAAATCCCAAAACTCTCGCGGTTAATCACATTGGGTTTTCCATTGGGTAGCCGAACCCAGGCGGCCACTATCAACGTCAGTGTCACCACAGGCCATGTGCGGCGCTCATTTGAAGATCTGCTTCAGGTTGACGCCTCTATCTACGGAGGAAACAGCGGTGGCCCTGTCATTGATACGAGCGGCAAGGTGATCGGCATCGTCTGCGGTGTGGCTTTGGAGTGGTCTCAGGGGATCTTGCCCATGGTCACCCCCAGATGGGACATGGGGATGGTTCTGCCCATTACCAAGGCTGTGGAGTTCATAGGGGAACTGAAGGCCGGGCAGGTCAAGTGGAATGGTGTCCCCGATTTCTCGGTGGAGACGGTGCTGGAAAAAGTCAGGGAGATGGCGGGGCAGGGCCGGTGGGCGGAGGCCCAGGCATTGGCCGACAAGGAACTGAAGGACAGCCAGCAGCCCCCCTTGGTCATGGCCGGCGGGGTTATGCATCTCTGTACCGGTGACCTCCAGGGCGCGAAAAAGCTTTTCTCTCAGGCTCTGTCCATGGACGCTGAGAACCACGATGCCAGATTGATGCTCTACATTATTGATTGGCTCGTCGACGATAGACTAACGAGAGCTCATCGCCAGAATCTGCTCGCCTCGGACTGGCGGTCTCCCGCAGAGTTTCAGGGTTACCTGGTGCGGGTTCTGGAAGGGCTGGTCGATGAAGACTCAGCCGTGAAGGGATGGTATACGCATGAGGAAAAGAGTTGGCTTCACTTTGCCGTCGGTCTCATTCGGTCCAAGCACGGGAATTGGAAGGAAGCGGAAAGACTGATGCGTGAAGCCGTGCTTGCGGCCGATGTTGACGCATGGGTATTCTATCTCGCGCATTCCAAATTGGAAGAGATCCAGAAGCGGCGCCGAAAATCATTCCAGGCCAAGGAGCGTTTGGCCGAATACAACGCAGAGGTTGAGGCCTTCAGTCAGGCTGTTCAGAAGGACCGGGCAGACAAAGAAGACCGTAAGGCTGATTTGGCACCTATCGCCACGAAACTCTCGGCAGAAACGGGCGACATGGGAGAAAGGGTTCAGGTTCTTGAGAGCCTCCGGGAACTGTATCCCCATAATCGGAACCTTCTGCTGGGATTGGCCTTTTACAACGCTGCAGAGGAAGCCTGGCCCAAAGCCCTGGAATACATCAAGACTTTTCTCAAAGATGCGGGCCGAGAAGAATCGGGGCTGATGAGCGCAGGCCTTCTGAAAGCGGGCATTTTACATAATCAGGGGCTCGAGAAAGAGGCTCGGGCCTCTCTTGAAGCTTACTTGCGGCAGACAGAGGATCCCTGGTATCTGACCATCGGCGAAACTTTGCTGGGGAAACGAACCGAGAAGTCGCTGAAGGAACAGGCCGGAGTAAGCCCGGAAAACCTTGTCACCGCTTATACGCCCTTGGGTTTCTGGGCCGAAGGATCCGGGGACAAGACCAGAGCAATCAAGCATTACAAAGAGGCGCTGGGATCATTTCTGGATGACTGGCTTGAATATGATTTCGCCAAAGAGCGTTTAAAAAGGCTGAGAATGCCAGCCAAATAGCAACCACTCCCCCTCCCTGATTTTCCTCATTTCTACTCAAAAAGGTTAACCCGTTCGCCACGGCCAAGGTCGTCTCTCCATTTCATCAACTCGAGCTTGTCCTTTTCATCCCTCAAAATTTGGACGAAAATGGACTCCTGCTCATCGCGAAGCAGCCTTTCACCGGGATTACGGCTAAAGATCTTTGTCCATGTCCCGGAATTGACATACTCTGCTTTTTTGGTGCGAGACAAAAGTAAGAGATCGGTCTCGTGGGTGTGGCCGAAGATAACGTATTTCACCCCCAACTGCTTCCGTATGGCCAAGGCTATTCCCCGATACGTTCTGCCGGCATTGTAATATAGGAAGTACAAAATATTTCTTAACTTGCTCTCATTGTAAGCAAATGAGGGGACCCAGTGGCTTCTTACGGTGTCCACTTTTTCTACGTCGATTCCAAACCGCCGGGCCTCCTCTCGGATACGCTCTTCATTTTTCTGGCGCAGTGCTTCCAGTTCTTCAGGTTTGAATTTCCTTATCTTCCTGAGGATCTCAAGAAAATAGCGCACATGTTTCATGATCTGCGGGGAGAATAGGAGCCTGAGCCCATACCTCCTCACGTACGCGGATATGGGCTTGATATTGTCAGCAAATGGGTCTCTCTGCTCAACTTTATTAAAAAGGTAGCGTACAAAAAACGACGCGCCCGGCAGCATTATCTCGTCGCTGTTAGGGAGATAAGGGGCTAAGAAATAGTCGAAGGAGTTCATGCCGTCATACTGGTGACCATGCTCGACCCAGACCAATCCGGGCACGTAGAAAAACCACGGGCAGAAATCAATCGAACCTGAAAGGAGGTCGCTCGGGATATGGGCCCCCTTTGGCAAGTACGCCTTCATCTCCTCTCGGAACGCCTCCTGTTGCTCGGGTACTGTCCACTCAATGTCGTGGTTCCCGGTTATGATGGTGCACCTGTTTCCGGCGCAGAGAAATCTCCCGAGCGCTCTAAAGAAGACCTTGTGGCCTTTCATGATGGTCTTCAACTTCCATACCGTTTTTTCAGGAGACGTCCTCAGACCGTATTCGATCTCCCTTTCCGCAACATGGAAGCCGGGTTCGCGGGGCCTGCTCGTCACCTGAAGAAAATCCACCATGTCTCCGGCTATGAGAAGATGCCACTTTCTACCTCGGTCTTCGGACTCCTCTTCAAGGTAGCGGAGAAAACGGTCGAACTGGCCGTCAAAGAAGTAGTCCTCGTTCTTTTTGAATTTCTTCGTGCGCGGATCCCGGCCCTCGCTGAGGTGCAGATCACTGATGATGGCAATGTTAAATGGCTCTTCTCTGCTTTGGCCTTGCTCGAGCGCTGGTTGCACCTCGCCCCTCGATGGGGGTGGAAGTGGCTCTTCAGGGTGCTCTGGTCGCCCGGGCAGTTCAATGCCTTTTCGATGGCCGCGCATCGAGTAACGGACCAACCCGCATTTTTCAAGCATAGAGCACAGATAGTTCCCTCGGGCCAATTGAGATCCGGTTGCCTCGCGAACGAGTTTCTCCACACTGTTTTCCAGGGGCTCCTTACCATGCTTCGAGGCCGCGCGAAGCCATATGGACGGATCTGAAGAGAACGCTTTTTCGACCGCCTCAAAGCATTCTCTTTCCAGGGGAATTCGTGAACGGCCACTGGAGACAATCAGCCTTGAAGGTTCCCTCGCGACAATTGTGAAAGGGCTTTTCCTAATCCCCTCCATGCCTCTTCCCGGGGTGAATAAAACCTCCCCGGAATGGACTTTTTCCAAAACCAGCTCCCACCAACTCATAGCCTCTCCCCACCTAGTGCCATGTCCCAGAAATACCTTTTATAATTTTCGACATGCCAGATGTTAGATTTGGCTGTTTGAGCGGCCGCCGGGGCGACCCTCAACAGCATGAATCCTCCTATCCTCATAAGGACATATTAACGTTATTTCTGGGACACGATACTAGCTTCTAACGTTTATCTGTCCTGAAATGATTTTTGCCCCTCTCTTGGCATAATCAGCATGTCAGATGGAAGCAAGCCCCAACCCTTTTCTCCGAAGACAATTCGTTGTAATGCCCCATCGCCTCATGGTTGGGTACCGCTATGAAATCGATGCCCTGCCCTGAAAGGGTTTCCTGAAGACCTTTGTCCGGTCTGACCAGCCCGCTGACCCCTGTTCCTGCAATAATAACATCCGGGCTAGATTGAACGAGCTCCTGAATATCATCCATCGAAAGCTGATGGCCCCTTTTGCGCCGCCAGGGACCGGCTATTCGGCCGTCCGGATAGATAATGAGGTCCCATGTATATCTCTTTCCATTGATTACAATGGATCCGAAGGAGCAGGCGTTTATCACCAGAATTTGCCTTTCATCCGATTTTCCGGCTCCCAAAAGCCGAGCGTTTTTCTATCCAGCTTGTCCAAACCCACCCTATGACGCAACCGATCGCATAATGCGGGAAGTCCCACCAGGTAAAAGATGTTCCGATGAGTGCACTCCCCAAGAAAAAGGAACGGATCTTTTCCAGGAACCACGGATGCCACAACTGTAGAAACTCCAGGCCCGAAGTAACAAAAAACACCCATACGGGAATCTTGTTGACCAGATTTTTTCGCGGGAAAAAGAAGAAGAAAAACAGGATCCAGAAAATCTCATAGAGGAGGCCGGCACCGTAATCATTAAACCACGGTTGCCCAGGACCCGAATAGAATTTAGCCAGGAATCCTGCCGGAGTAACCACCAGCAGCGAAAGCATTGTATATAGTCGCGTCCGAAATTTGGTCACGATGAATTTACAAGTCTCATACGTGTGATTTTACATAGCATCCCGAAAATCTCCTGGTCGGCCCTGTCTATCAAGAAAACCAAAGTTTGCACGGGAGACGCCATCTCTTAAAGCGTCGCCGTGTCGTCACTCAGGAAGTGCGGCAATGACCTCCTCAATGAAGGATTCAATGTCCAGAGCTTCCTCTGCGGTGGTAAGACCCAGCCTGACCACCACAAGCTTCTTTGAGGGAATGATCACCACACGCTGTCCCTGAAAGCCAGCTGCCCAAAAGGCATCCCCGGGCAGGCCGGGCCACACGCGATTCTTCGGGTTGGCGGATGACCCTGCATTCAACCAGAAATGGGCACCGTATTCTCCCTGGGGTGCCTTGGGTGTAGGGTTGGTGGAGTATTTCACCCATCCTTCGGGAAGGATCCTCTCCCCCTGCCATATCCCGTCCTGAAGGTACAGCAGCCCGAAGCGGGCCCAGTCCCTCGCTGTTGCGAATGCATAGGAGGACCCGACGTGGGTCCCGGAAGGGTCAATCTCTATGACGGCGCTGCTCATCCCCAGCTTATGAAACAACTCTTTTCTGATGAAGTTCATGTAGCCTTCAAAAAAACCCGGCACGGATTGGCGAACAATTCTGGAAAGGATATTGGTTGTACCGCTTGAATAGGACCACTTCTCGCCCGGCTCCGTTTCCAAGGGCTTGCTCGCCGCAAAGGCTGCAAAGTCATAGGAACCGTAGAGCATGTCGGTGACATCGCGAAGCGGCTCATAGACTTCTTCAAATTCGAGCCCGCTGCTCATCCGCAGAAGGTGGTCTATTGTAATAGCCTGCCTTGGGTCATTCGGCCCGTGCCACTCCGGAACAGGAGCCGGATCACCTAGCTTCAGAACCCCTTTCCTTACCAAAATCCCCACCAGTGCATTGGTGATGCTCTTGCTCATGGACCAGCCGAGTAACGGCATCTCTTTATGAAAGCCTGGTGCATAACGTTCTGCAATGAGCTGGCCATCATAGATCAAAACAATGGCCCGTGTCTGTCTGCGCTTGTCCGTACCGGGTTCAGCAAAGGCTCTGTCTATGGCCCGCTCAATCCTTTGTCCGTTCACCCCGACGGGCAGGGTGCTCACCGGCCCTGCGTGCCCTGTCGGCCATGGCAAATCTTTCGGCAAGCGCGCAGGGCGTACGTAGGGAATGGGCTGCTTGCGGAATGCGTCCTCGGTTGTGCCTATGACCAGGGTACATCCACACCCTTCCCGGTAGATGGCCTTACTTTTGATGACGCCCAAGGCGGTTGCGGTGACCGATTTCTCTTCATAATCGACCACCGCATCGATCACCTTCGCAAGGATATTTACCGGCGTCACATCCTCCTGAAACACCACCTCCGGATCCCGCTTTGAGATAAAGACACTCGAACAAACGTACTTTGCGGCATACCCGGTACCTATCGGGGCCGCCCTGTAAAGATACCAGCAGGCCCCCGCCAAGACGAGCACGATAATGAAGAGAAGTCCGAATAGAATCCATTTCAGCCGGGTTTTCATGATCGCGCCTTCATGTACTTTTCGAAAGGGGATTCTCTCATGTCGATGATTACCTCAGATAGCTTCGTGCACCAACATACCGCGCCTCGTAATACGTATCTGAAAGTGTGTCAACCCGTATGGTTTTGTCACTCCCTGGCGCATGGATAAACCTGTCATCACCTGCATAAAGACCCACATGGGAGATCTTTTCGCCTCCAGAGGTTGCAAAGAAGACCAGATCTCCCTTTGCCAGTTCACTGCGCCTTACCGGCGTGCCGG
>JASFTV010000047.1:0-15501 GCA_050050615.1 Desulfobacteraceae bacterium | reverse complement strand
TGTTGAACTCCATATGGCCCACGGGTATCTTATCTGTTCCTTTCTATCTCCTTTTTCCAACGAGAGGACCGACCAATACGGAGGCGATATTCAGGGACGCGCCAGGTTTGCCGTGCAGGTTCTGCAGTCCGTGCGGAAGCGGGTGGGTCCGCATTTTCCTATTGTTTGCAGATTGAGTGGCGACGAGTACGTGGATGGCGGTTTGAGAATAGAGGAATCCAAAGAAATCGCCAAGATCTTGGAAAAGGAGGGCGCGGACGCTCTCCATGTATCGGCCTGCAACGCCGCCTCTGGATATCTGAACCACCCTTCCTATTATGTGGAAGAAGGCGTTTTTCTCCACCTGGCTCAAGCCATTAAGTCAGTGGTCAGTATTCCGGTGATCGCGGTAGGCAGGATAAGGAATCCTGTCATGGCAGACCAGATCATCAAAGAGGAGAAAGCCGATCTGGTCTCGATGGGCCGGGCACTCATCGCCGATCCGGATCTGCCCAGAAAGGCGAAAGCGGGACGGTTTGAAGAAATCACTCCCTGTATTTCTTGCAATCGCTGCATCCAGACCCTGAGAAAAGGGGCGGTGCGATGCGCCGTCAATCCGGAAGCAGGGAACGAAGAGCGATTTAAGCTTTCCAAAACCGACAGCCCCAAAAAGGTGTGGGTTGTCGGCGGAGGGCCCGGAGGCCTTAAGGCTGCAGAGATAGCCGCCCAGAGAGGTCACTTTGTGACGCTCTTTGAAAAGGATCCCGAACTGGGCGGGAGGATGAAACTCGCCGCTCTGCCGCCTGGCAAGGTCGTGCTGAAGGACTTTATAGATTATCTCGAAACAAGGGTCAAAAGCCTGGGGGTAACACTGGCGTTAGGGAAGACCTTCACAGCCGACATGGTCGCTCCGGAAAGACCGGATGCCGTGATCGTTGCCACTGGAGCCCTTCCTCGTTTCCCGGATTGGAAGGGCATCGAAGAGAGTGCCGCTTTTTCAGTGGATGATGTGCTTTCAAAGGGAGCAGAAGGCATGGGACGAAAGGTCCTCGTGATTGGTGGCGGAGGGGTCGGTGCAGAAGTGGCTGACTATCTTGCCGAGAAGCGCAAGGAGGTCACCCTGGTCGAGATGTTGGATCAAATCGCATCGGACCTGGTCTTCCACCTTCAACACTATCTTCGACTGAGGCTTAAAGAAAAAGGGGTTGCGATACTTACCTCCACGCGCGTGAAAGAATTGGGAAAAGGCTTTGCTGTGGTAGAAGATGCCAGGGGGGTCAAAAAGATTGATGGATTCGATGCCATCGTTTTGGCTGTTGGATCAAAACCCGACGATCGCATAGCCAAAAGCCTCGAAGGAAAAGTGCAAGAACTTTATGTGATTGGGGATGCTTCCCAACCAAGAGAAGCTCTCGAAGCCGTCTATGAAGGAGAGGAAATTGCAATGAAAATATAGGATCCTGGCCAAGATGACGCCGATTGGTCATTTGATAGGGGGTGATAGAGGAAAGGTAAAGATACACAAGAAATTTTTCGGCTAGCTGCCTGCCATGTGTTTTTCCGGCGGGAATGATGTCTCATAACCCAACATGGGGTTTCATAGCCAAAGAGAGGAGGAAAGAGATGAACCGCAAAAAGACATATTGGATGGTCATTGGTTTGTTCACTCTATTTTTTCTAATCTCTTCTAACTCAGCCCTTGCGGCAAAAAAAGTGATTCATGTCTGGCATACTGAGACGAACCCTCTATCGAGGGAGGCCATTGCCAATATTGTGGCAAGGTTTGAGGCTAAACATCCGGACATCAAAGTGGAGGCAGAGGCCCTTGCCTGGGGAGATCTGGAAGGCAAAATCATGGCTGCCCTGGCGGCGGGTTCACCGCCAGAGCTCTCCCACGGTCAGCCGATCACTTGTGCAGCTCTTCAAGCCAAAGGGTTACTTATGCCCCTGGACGAAGTTGTCAAGCATATCGGTGAGCAGAACATATGGGATCAGATAAAGAAGGTAGGTAAATATGGTGACCATTACTATGGCCTTGTTCATGCTGCCGGCACCTCGCTTTTGATCTACCGGAAGGATCTGGCCAACAAAAAGGGGCTCAAAGGCCCGAAGACATGGGATGATTTGCTCCGCCTTGCCAAAGAGTTGACCATGGACACCGACGGGGACGGAACGACCGACATATATGGCTTAACCATACCCGGCGACAACCTGTTCATCAATATTCTGATGGGAGAGCTGACCAAGGCCAACGGCGGTATCCTCTTTGATGAGAAGAATCGACCTCATTTTACGGACAGGACAATGATTGAGGCCTTGAATTTCCTGAATGAACTGACCCAGTACATGCCGCCAGGGTGGGAAGGACATGGATACAGGGAGACTTTTGCAAACATGTACGGCCAAAAGGCGGCCATGATGTTTCAGGGATACGGGAGAGGCGCTTCGTTGATCGAACAGTATGCCCCTAAGCATATGCTGAGTACAGACTATTTCGACGTCTGGGTAAAGCCCCATGGACCCAGCGGCGATAGACCCGCTGCACAAGTGGATGAAGAGCCATGGATGATGTTCAAGGGCTGCAAGTACCCTAAAGAGGCGATTGAATTCCTTAAGTTCTTTTATGAGGATGAAAACTATCTCGAATATATCCAGACGGTTCCGATCCATTTCTTTCCCATAACCAAATCGCTGCGCAAGAGCAAAGCATACCAAGAGACCCCCATGATCAAAAAATGGAAGGGCTGGCTCGATGTCCAGGAATACTATCTGGATAATGACCTCGTGAAACCGACCCTGGTTATTGATTGGGAGGATATGGCAGGCAAACCCTATCTCATGGGAATTCTGGGCTCCGGCATATTGAAGGATATGGTCATGGAAGTCACCAAGGAGGGGGTGCCACCCGAGAAGGCCGCTGCCAAGGCCCAGAAGAGGGCGGAAGAGCTCATAAAAGACAAAGGTTATGCCAAATGGTAGTCATATGATGCTCAGAGAAGTGCCGGGCCCAGTCTCCTCAATTCTCCCGGCACTTCTCCAAACCAAATCATCGCATAGGATGAAATAATGAGACTGAGTCCTCAGAAAGCAGGGATTGTTCTGATTGCTCCGTCTGTTCTTTTGGTGTGTTCCCTGCTCGTCTATCCAGTGCTGTACGGCGTTTGGCTAAGTTTGTTCAAGAAGCATTCATTCTTCCCGGATCAAAGTTTTGTGGGGTTTGCAAATTATCTCTATTTGATGAAAAACTCTGAGTTTTGGATGAGCGTTTGGTATGGAACGGTCTACTCTGTAAGTACCATTTCGCTTCAAATTGTCATCGGCGTCATCGCGGCATTGATTGTCAATGAGGCTTTTCGAGGCAGAAATTTCGTTCGGGGCGTCATCCTTTTTCCATACATGATTCCCACGGTTGTTGCCATCATTCTTTGGAAATGGCTCCTCAACAATCAGTTCGGTTTGGTCAACTACCTTTTGATGGCTATCGGCATTGTTCGAGATCCCCTTTCCTGGATGGGAAAAGACCACATTATGACCTCCCTGATCCTGATCAGTGTTTGGGAGTTTTTTCCATTCGTTCTTTTGAGCGTTCTGGCTCGGATGCAATCGATTCCACCCGTTCTCTATGAAGCTGCCAAAGTGGATGGAGCCAGCGTATTTAGACGATTCATTCATGTGACCCTCCCTCAACTGAGGAACGTTCTTTTTGTGGTGATCCTTCTGAGAAGCATCTGGATGTTTACCAAGTTCGACACGGTCTGGCTGCTCACCCAGGGCGGAGGCGCAGAGAAATATATAAGAACACTTCCTGTCTATGCTTACATGAGAACATTCATGTATTACCAGGCAGGGCTGGGGTCAACGCTCGCCGTGATCATGTTTGTGATCCTGATTGTTTCTACGGCGATTTACTTCAAGATGTTCAGGAGGGAAGAAGAGATTTGAAACCAAAGCTTGGTTTTTTTTCATTGCGGGGACAGGCAATCTATTGGTGCGCGGCTATTCTTCTGGTTCTGACGGCATTCCCCTTTTTCTGGATGATTTCTACCTCCTTTAAGCCCATGAGAGAGATATTTGTTTATCCTCCGTATTTTTTTCCCAAGAACTTTACCCTCGCCAATTTCGGCCGGCTCTTCGAGCAAACGCGTTTTCTGACCTATTTCAAGAACAGCGTTCTTGTTTCAACATCAGCGGTGGTCTTTACCATGATGTTTGCTACAGCCGGAGCCTACAGTCTGACTCGGTTCAAATTCTACGGTCGGGAAAAATTAGCCAGTCTCATTCTTTTCACTTACATGTTTGCTCCGATCATGATCGTTATCCCCTTTTACGTACTGATTAAAAGGATAGGGCTTGCGAATACCCACGTTGCCCTGGTTATGGCCTACACGGCATTTTGTCTCCCTTTCAGTCTATGGCTGCTCAGAGCCTTCTTTCAAAGTATCCCGATGGCCTTAGAGGAAGCTGCCTTGATTGATGGGGCGGGGAGAATTCGTGCGGTTATTCATGTCATCTTTCCGCTTGCGCTACCCGGTATTATTGCGACTGGAATTTTTACCTTCATATTGGCCTGGAACGACTATGTTTTTGTAAGAATTCTGATCACGTCGGATGAACTCAAGACCCTTTCTGTCGGCATTGCGGACCTTCACAACGCTACGGTGATCGACTGGGGCATGATTATGTCGGGGGGCATGTTGATCACCGTACCTGTCTTGATATTTTTCATCTTTATACAGAGGTATCTGATTGCCGGGTGGGGCGCAGGAGCCATGAAGGCTTAATAAGAAAACGACGCACCCGTTGAGGGATTGTGATGGACAAAAATCAAGGGACAAAAGGGATATTCTCTCCTATCAAAACGAGCAAAATACCCGACAAGGTTTACAAACAGATCGTTTCTATGATCAGCAATGGTCAATTTAGGCCGGGTCAAAAACTGCCCTCCGAGAGGGAAATGGCCCTTGATCTCGGCGTCAGCAGACAGTCCGTCAGTGCGGCGCTATATCGAGCAGAAACCATGGGTCTGATCGAAGTCCGGCGGGGAGAGGGAAGTTTCGTCGTCTCCTTTGTTCGCGAATCCTTAAAGCCTCCGCTGAGCGTTTTATTGGCAGAACATGCAGAGGGGGTATTTGAGTTTTTGGAAATCCGAAGACTGATCGAAGGATGGTGTGCCGAAAAGGCTGCTACTGAAGCTACCCCCGACAATCTAGAGACCACGAAGGACATATTGAAAAGGATGGAGAAGGTCCTACCTACGGAGAAGAGATGGGAAAAAGTGGACATGGAATTTCATTTATCTCTGGCTGCCGCCACCCAAAATGTGATCGCGATGCATATCATGGAGGTACTCAAAGACAGTTTCCGTAGCTATTTCCAGATTAGGAGAATCACGACAAAAGATGAGAGAAAAGGCATTCTCTTACAACAGCATAAAGACATCTTTGATGCGATCAGCCGAAGAAATCCATCGTTGGCCAAAGAGAAGACCTTAGAACATTTGGATTTCATTGAAGAAATAATAAATGAAGATATGGGAATAATACAGAAGTGAACGGGCATGCTTGAAGGGTCGAGGGAGGATAAATGCTATGAGGCTTAAACATAAGACGGCACTCATCACGGGTGGAGCAAGGGGGATTGGCGCGGCAACGGCCTTTGTTTTTGCAGAGGAGGGCGCCAAAGTTGGCCTTGTCGATTTGAGAGAGGAGGCTCTTAAAGAAATAGAGGCTAAAGCCAAGGGAAAGGGATACGAGTTCAAGACCTTTTCTGGAGATGTGACAGAGAAGGATCAGGTTGAAAGGGTGATAGACGAGTTTGTCCAGACCTTTGGTCGAATTGATATACTTGTGAATAATGCGGGAATTGTCATCTCAAGGCCTTTTCTGGAGAAAACGGTGGAGGATTGGGAGAGGACACTGGCTGTTAATCTTGTTGGCGTCTTCTTGTGTTCCCAGGCGGCCGCAAAACATATGCTGGATCAGGACTCTGGAAAGATCATCCACATATCGTCCATACGGGGTATCGAACACTGCGGGCGCGAAGGGATCATGGATTACAGTGCCTCCAAGATAGGCGTTATCAGTTTGACCAAGAATATGGCCAAGGCACTGGCTCCAAACATCAATGTAAATTGCGTTGCTCCGGGGCACACGAAGACCGAAATGACCAATGCGCTTCCAGAAGAAATTAAGCGAAATATGATCGAGGGCTCTTTCCTTAAGCGAATGGCGGAACCTGAGGATATTGCAAAGGCTATACTCTTTCTTGCTTCGAATGATGCCGATTTCATCACGGGTCAGGTGCTTTTGGTCGATGGCGGATTTAGTCTTAAAGAGACCTGATTTTGTAGATCCAAATAGGGTGACTAAAAAACAACACATTCAAGGCCTTTTCACAGGGGGCTCAAGGTGGCAGGAATCCTACTGGAAAACTTGACGAAGACATTCGAAAAAATTGAAGCGGTCAAGAATATATCTTTAAAAGTTGAGGACGGAGAATTCCTGGTCCTGGTCGGGCCATCGGGTTGCGGGAAGTCAACCACCTTGCGTATGATCGCGGGTCTGGAAGATGTCACTGCGGGAAACATTTACATAGCGGATCGGGTCGTGAACGAGCTTGCTCCCAAAGACCGAAATATTGCTATGGTCTTTCAAGAGTACGCTCTTTACCCTCACATGACGGTCCGGAAAAATCTGGCCTTTGGTCTCAAGATGAGAGGTTTTCCAAAAGATGAGACGGCCCGCAGGGTCCAGGAAACGGGTGAACTGCTTGAGATCAGCGACCTTCTGGATCGAAAACCAAGGGAACTCTCAGGAGGACAGCGACAAAGAGTTGCCTTGGGGAGGGCTATTGTCAGGAAACCCGATGTGTTCCTCTTTGATGAACCCCTCAGCAACCTGGATGCCAAACTTCGGGTTCAAATGCGGGCTGAACTCAGCAAACTTCACACCAGACTGAAGTCGACAATTGTTTATGTCACCCACGATCAGGTGGAAGCCATGACCATGGGAACAAGGATCGTTATCATGAAAGATGGAGAGATTCAGCAGGTGGGACGCCCCATGGAGATTTACAGGCGTCCGCTTAATATGTTTGTTGCAGGCTTCATTGGAAGCCCGTCGATGAATTTCTTCCCGGCCCGCTTCGTCTTAAACGAATCTCAGCTCTTTATCGAAACGGATTCCTTTAGCGTGCCTGTTCCCCAGAGCCTTTATGCCGATTATCAAAACCGCTTGGGACAAGAGGTGATCTTTGGTATTCGTCCTGAGGATATTCACAGTGTGGATTTTGCCAAGGAGTTTAGCGCAGAAGCCATGGTCGGAGGAAAAGTCGATTTGATCGAACCACTCGGTGCTGATCTCCTTCTAAACATCAGATGTGGCAAAGATAATCTTGTTGCCCGGGTGGACCCCAGGGTTGAAACAGATCTGGGCGAGGATCTTAAGCTCATCTTCGACATGGAAAAAATGCATGTTTTCGAAACCACCCCCCCTTGTCAACGAATCGGGACCTAGAGGGACGATTCGCACAGATCGTTGATCATTTTTGTCAGGTTATTTTGATCTCAGGTCAATTCTTCCCTTGACAGAGTGAGTCTCAGTGAATAGATAATGTTATTGTTAACAATTTGTGCGACAATACCATAAGCTACAAACCGAGTGTGCCACGGTTTCCAAGAGTGAACGGAGCTCACCGGAAGCCTGGTTCAACTCATCACGGTCCGGGGGTGCCTGGAATATGCCCCTCCAAACATGACCTCAGGGCTTTGTGTTCGATCATTGCCTGACAAAACCAGGAGGTTTCTCAAAGATGGGTTCCAGATTCAATGTGCTTCTCTATGAAGCCATGCATGAAGAGGGGACCAGGTTACTCGAAGAGAAATGCGACCTGGTTTATGCCCACTCTTTTGATGAAGACCACCTGATTTCCCTTGCCCGGGATGTGGATGGCATCATCATCCGGGCTAACGGTCTGGTATCCGAAGCGATCATCTCTGCGGCGCCTCGCCTCAAGGTGATTGGCCGGCATGGCGCCGGAGTCGACTGTATTGATCTGGAAGCAGCAATAAAACGGCGCATCAGGGTCGTCTACACGCCCTATGCGAATACTGAAAGTGTGGCAGAACATTTTATAGCCATGGCTCTTATGCTGGCCAAGAAAATCAGACTGGCTGACAAGGCTTTGCGCAAAGGGAATTGGCAGGCCCGGTATGAACTCATTGGAACAGAGCTCCGGGGCAAAACCCTCGGGGTTTTAGGCTTTGGCCGGATTGGCCAGCAGATAGCCCGGATATGCCATCACGGTTTTGCGATGCCTGTATTATACTATGATCTCGTTGACTACCCGGACCTTGAGACTGAACTTGGAGCCCAGCGAAGGGACATTGAGCACGTTCTTGGCCGCGCGGATTTTGTTTCAGTAAATCTGCCGCTACTACCGACAACGCGTGGTTTCATGAGTAAAGATTTACTGAAGCTCATGAAGCCGACGGCTTTCCTAATCAATATGGCCCGGGGGCCAATTTGGAAAGAGGCGGATGTGGTTGATGCCCTGAAATCGGGCCTCATCGCTGGAGTCGGATCGGACGTTTATGAAGTGGAGCCAGCCTCACCCGATAATCCGCTCTTTTCCATGGACAATTTTGTCGGCACACCGCACATGTCGGCTCATACCGAAGAAGGGATGATCAACATGAGTCTCGTCGCCAGAGATGTCATCGCCGTCCTGGAGAATCGACAACCCGAGTTCCCCGTTCCCGAAACCATGTCATAATCCGGTAGGATCTTACGAGGAGGATTTATGCCAAAAGTGATCATGTTTCCGCACTCCTGCAAAGGCATGGAGGATTGTGGGATCTGCGCTTTTGTCTGTCCGAAGGCGCTATTTACTGTGTCTGAACAGATGAATGAGGCCGGCTATTTGCCGCCCAACCCACCGGATGAAATGGAATGCACAAGTTGTGGCAACTGCATGGTTTTTTGCCCTGACTTTGCTATCGTTGTGGAGGATGCCCGCTCAACAGAAGGAGAGGAACCAAACCATGGGTGATTCGAAACGACTCAATTCAGGAACCCATTTCATGATGGGCAATCTGGCGTGCGCTGAAGGGGCGATCGCAGCTGGATGCCAGTTTGCCGCAGGATATCCAATCACGCCGGCTAGCGAGGTTTTCAACGAGCTATGCTCAAGATTGCCCACTGTGGGTGGGACCATGATGCAGATGGAAGACGAGATCAGTGCAATTTGCTCAGCCATAGGCGCTTCGTGGTCCGGGCTCAAATCCATGACCGTAACTTCTGGTCCGGGCATTAGCCTGATGCAGGAGAATATCGGTTTTGCTGTAGCCACCGAAACTCCCCTTGTGATCGTCGATGTTCAGCGTCTAGGCCCTTCCACGGGCGTTCCTTCTGTGGGTCTGGCTGGCGACATGGTCCAAGTCGCCAGAGGATCTCATGGAGACTATCAGATTATCGGCCTCTGCCCGGAAAGTCCCCAGGAGATTTTTGATCTCACCGTGCGGGCCTTTAATCTGGCCGAGCAATATCGGGTGCCGGTCTTTGTCCTGGCCGATGGATTTGTCGGCCATATGCGTGAGCGGGTTATCATTCCTGAAGAGGGAGAGCTTGCCCTGTCCGAACGGAAGATCACTCTGGGTGGAGAGCCTTTGACCCGGGGAGACTTTCTGGACCCTGAGGTCGCGCCTATGCCTGTCTTCGGGCGTGCCTTCAAGGCCCATGTGACCAGTTCGTGCCACGACGCACGGGGCATGCGCAACCTGAGTGACCCTGAAGTGATGCACCGCTACATAACAACGCCCATTCAAAAAGTCCTCGGACACCGAGACCGAATCGTTGAAGTTGAAGCAGATTACGCTGGCGCTAAAATGGTTCTTGTTTCTTATGGAACAGTTTCCCGAGCGGCGCGCTCCGCCGCGACCATGGCCCGCTCTGAGGGACTGGAGGTCGGCACGCTTCGACTCAAGACCGCCTGGCCCTTCCCGGACAAAGAGGTTCGGCTTGCGGCTGAGTCCACTGACCACGTCCTGGTTTTAGAAAACAATACCGGCCAACTCTTCCCATACATTAAGGCGGAGTCAGCCCACGCCTCACGGGTTGAGTTTCTAGGCCCGGAGATTCTCGGCCAGGTTCACGACCCTAAATATATTTTGAGCAAAATACGGGAGTTGATGCAATGAGGGAAGACGTGCATCCTCTAAAAAGATATACGCGACCCCAGGTCACCCGGACGACCAACTGCCCCGGCTGTGGCAACGGCATCATCATCCAGGCGATCCTTCGGGCTATCGATGAGCTAGGGCTTAGCATGGACGATTTTGTCTTTGTCGCCGGTATTGGCTGCTCGGGCTGGATACCCAGCCCTCTTTTTGCTGCTGACACCTTGCACACCACCCATGGGCGGCCTATCGCTTACGCCACCGGGATCAAGATGGGGCTCCCCCACAAGCAGGTCTTCGTGGCCAGCGGTGACGGCGACCTCAGTGCCATTGGCGGCAATCACCTCATCCATGCGGCACGGCGCAACATCGACCTGACCGTGGTCCTGGTTAACAACGGCATATACGGCATGACCGGCGGCCAGACAGCGCCCACCACACCCCGTGGTTTGACCACCATTACCAGCCCTTACGGCAACATGGAACATGCCTTTGATATCTCGAGCCTGGTGGTGGCAGCCGGCGCATCATACGTCGCTCGATGGACGACCTACCATCCCAGGCAGATGACCAAATCCATCAAGAAAGGCATCCAGAAAAGGGGCTTCGCCCTCATCGAGGCCCTTAGCCAATGTCCGGTTCAATACGGACGGGCCAGCAAGCTCGGCAAGGCTGTGGACATCCTAAAGCACTTCAAAGAAAACAGCGTTAGGGTCGGCAAAGCGGCCAACATGGACCCCCCCGATTTAGAAGGTAAGATCATCGTTGGGGAATTCGTGGACAGAGACAAGCCAGAACTTTCCGAGTCGGTCGCTTTAATGCGACAGCAAGTTGAGGGCAAGTAGAATGACGCAGATTGATTTGACGATAGCCGGTGTCGGCGGGCAGGGTTCCATTTTGGCCGGAATCATTTTGGGCACAGCAGCAGTAAATCATGATGGTAAATACGCTGTTCAGACCCAGGCTTATTCCTCTGAACTTAGAGGCGGTTTTGCTGCGACGTGGGTCATCATCTCCGACGTCCCTGTGGATTTTCCCCGGGTGACCGAACCTGACATCCTCGTGGCCCAAGCCCAGGACTCTATCAATCGGTTTGCCAAGGGGCTCAAGTCTGGAGGGCTCCTTATCATAGACAGCGATATGATCGCTCAGCCTCCACCGGATATCGAGCGGGTTGTCAAGGTTCCCGCCACTTCGATCGCCCGCCGCGAACTGGGAACCCCCATGGTGGCCAATATCGTCATGCTTGGGGCTTTATGGCAAGCCACTGAACTCGTCAGCCGCGAGGCTCTTAAAAAGGCCATTGCTGAGGCCGTGCCCAAAGGGAAAGAAGAACTGAACCTCGTGGCCTTTGACAAGGGCGTACAAGCTACGAAAAGCCAGCTATCTTCAGGTGCTACAAATAATAAGGAGTGAGAGATTATGGGTTTGATGACAAAAGCCGAATACATCGAATCACTAAGAGCTCTGAAACCCACTGTCTACATGTTTGGAGAGAAGATTGATCATGTCGTTGACAATCCGCGTATCAGGGCAGGAATCGAAGCGACAGGGGCGACTTACGCCCTGGCGGAAGACCCGGAACATAGAGACCTGGTTGTGACAGTGAGCCCCTTGATTAACGAACCTGTCAACCGGTTCAATCTGCCGCCTGCATCCATTCAGGACCTTGTGGCCAGGGTAAAAATCAACCGCATTCTCGGCCGGCGCGTCGGCACTTGCCACCAACGTTGCACGGGCATGGACTGTATGTGCGCATTATCCATCGTGGCTTACGATATCGACCAGAAGCACGGCACCAAGTACCATGACCGTGTGATAGCGTTCATCAAATACATGCAGAAGAACGATTACACCGGCAACGCCGGGGTGACAGATGTCAAAGGGGATCGTTCCCTCTCCCCCAAGAACCAGCCTGACAAAGACGTTTACCTGCACCTGGTGGAAAGGCTAGATGACGGTATCGTGGTGCGGGGTGCTAAGACCCACCAAACCGGCTCGCTTTCCTCCCACGAACTGATCATCCTTCCTACAAGGGCTCTACGGGAGGGTGAAGAGGAGTTCGCCTTAGCGTTCGCCATTCCCTCTGATACGGAAGGCGTCATCCATGTGGTTGGCCGGAACAGCCTGGACACCCGTGAGTTGGACGGCTGTGATTGCGGCAATGTCCAATATTCCAAATACGCTCCCACCCTGATCTTCAATGACGTGTTCGTCCCTTGGGAACGGGTTTTCATGTGCGGGGAGGTCGCATTCGCGGCTGATCTCGTGGCCCGTTTTTCGGCCTTCCACCGTCAGAGCCACGGGGGCTGTAAAGCAGGCAAAATAGACTGTATGACAGGCGCGGCCCTGAACATGATGGATTACAATGGCACGGCAAAGGCCAGCCAGCTTAAGGAAAAGGTCATAGACATGATTCATAGGGCCGAGACGCTTTATGGTTGCAGCCTGGCCGCCTCGTACGAAGGAAAGCAGGAGCCTTCGGGAACCTTTTTTATCGATCCCGTTCTGGCCAACGCATCGAAAATACACGAAGGCAAGGAAATGGCCGAAGCCACTCGCTTGATGATCGATGTGGCGGGCGGTTTCGTGGCTGACTTGCCTTCAGATAGAGACTTTAACAACCCCGACGTCGGGCCTTTGCTCAAGAAGTACCTCAAGGGCGCGACCGACGTCCCTTCCGAGCACAGAATCAAGATGTTTCGGCTCGTGGAGAAACTGGCCATGGAAAGTGCGGACACCATTTCCGACATCCACGGCGGTGGCTCACCCGCGGCCCACCGGATCACCATATTCAGGGAGTCCGACATACAGGCCAGAAAGAAAGCAGCAAGAAAACTCGCAGGCATCGAAGACGAATAACTTGGAAGCCCCCTCTGAGGTCGAGTTCGCCTTTGTGACCCCTTTTTGCATAACTGTTCCTCGATGCCCTTCGTTTTTGAAAAGAGACCCCCATGGCCAATACCATCACCGAGCTGTTTCATAAGGCTAAAATGTTACGATCCAGCTAATGCTGCCTTATCTTTCTCCGCAGCTTGGAAAAACATGCGCTCCTGCTTTTTATTTGGCAGCCACTTACATGGGAAGGTGAGGTGGATAAAACGAAGTGACAGTTACCTATCCTCCCCTTTATGAAATCAGACAACGGTTCGACGACTCCCCCGAACCGGACGTAGCCAGTCTGGTCCGGCATGAGATTGCTCGCCATAACTTTGCGGACCAGATCATCTCCGGTCAGTCCGTCGCTGTCGCGGTGGGGTCCCGGGGCATCCGAAATCTACAAGCTATCGTTTCCGCAACCGTGAGGAGTTTGGAGGAATTGAGTTTGAGGCCCTTCATCATGCCGGCCATGGGATCTCACGGTGGCGCAACCCCTTACGGTCAGGAGGAAATACTGGCTCATCTGGGTATCACTGAGTTGTCTGTGGAAGCGCCTGTTCGGTCCGATATGGAGACGGTCTCTATTGGACGTCTTGAGTCCGGAGCCGAAGTCTTAATGGCCAAGGATGCCTTGGAAGCGGATCACCTGGTCATCATCAATCGGGTCAAACCCCACACGGTATTTCGGGGACCAATCGAGTCTGGCCTGTGCAAAATGCTGACGGTGGGCTGTGGCAAGCATGAGGGTGCGGTAAGCATGCACAGGCATGGTCTTGGCGAGTCGATCGCTCCAGCAGCCAAGATGCTTCTGGATCGCGTGTCGGTCCTGTTCGGGGTGGCGATTCTTGAAAACGCCAAAGAGGAAACCCATACCATCCGATTAGCACTTCCCCATAAGTTCATCGAAGTAGATACCGAATTTCTGAAAATCGCCAAAAGCTTGCTGCCCACGATCCCCACGGACGACCTCGATATCCTGATCGTTGATGAAATGGGCAAAAACATCAGTGGCGCTGGGATTGACCCGAATGTGATCGGTTTCTGGCGGCGCCAGGGCGGACCCAGGAAGCCGGATTACCGTACGATTGTACTTCTTGACCTAACTCCCGAATCCCACGGCAATGCAGTCGGTATAGGCATGGTAGATCTGACAACCCGCCGCGTGATCGACAAGGTGGATTACAAATCGACTTACACCAACGCCTTAACCAGCGGCATCTGGTCCAGCGCCAAGATGCCCATCTTTCTGGAAAATGACCGGGCAGCGATTGAGACCGCTTTGTCCAAGGTTCCCGAGCTCACCCGCGTCAGAATGGCCCGTATCACCAACACCCTTCGTCTTGAAAGACTTTGGGTTTCTGAAGCCCTTCTGCCGGAACTCAGGGAAAGGAAAGACCTTGAAATCAGCGAGACGCCCCTGAATGTCACCTTCGACGAAAACGGTCGCCTCCTCCCTTTTCCTCACAACCGCTAATCCCTGAGAAAGTCAGCCAGGGCATCCACACAGAGCTCCGGACTAGCCAGAACAGGAACTGAGGAGCTTTCGTTCAGGGCTGGCGCCAAATGAGCCATGGATGCTTGGGCCAGTACCACCACATCTGTTTCTTTGCTCAAGTCCACCACAGCATCCCCAACCAACTGATCATGCCGGGCTTTGTCGCCACGCATCACCGCCTCAAACGCCTCCGATTCAAGCCTCACCACGACCTCAACTTCTTTACCCTGTTTAACCGCGTGTGCTATGACCAGGTTCTTGCTGGCCTCTGGAGTGCTGGATGCCGTGCAGACGACACCGACCTTCCTACCTAATCTTACAGCTTTCTCAGCCATCGGATCATCTATTTTCAAAATGGGGATATCCAGCATGGGCCGGACCACGTCCACGGCCGGTGAGGTCGAAGAACAGGTAAAAAGGATGGCTTCGGCTCCTGCGTCCCTGGCCAATCCAGCCTGAGTGGCTACACGGCGAATGATATTCGGGGTCAGTCCTCCTGCTTGAAGGAGGTCTCTTAGAAGGCTTTCATCGACCACGTGGAAGGATTCAAGATCAGGATAACGTTCGCTAAGTTTCTTTTTGAAAAGGTCGGCGAGAAAAAGCACGGTATGTATGACTGCCAGACGTTTCATCGCTTCGACTCCTAGTGTGTTGTAACACAAATAACTTATCCAAATGACAATATCGACCGGGGGCCGTCGGGGTTGGTCTCTCAGATCCGCAACTCAAATTTGCAAGGGGCTCCTTTCACGCCCCCATAACATCAATAGGTGCCCCGGGCAGGCCTGTCCCGCTCAAAGAGCGGGGCACAGAAGCGTATCTTCGCTTGAAAGCGGCTCGTATGGGGCTGCTCCGGGGCGACTGGCAAAAATTTGGTGCCCTTCGACTTTACTCAGGGCCGTGAGCAGGTCGAACGGCCGTTGAAAGGGCTACTGAGCGTATAGTTGCGGTCTGGACGACCAACGCCGACGGC
>JASFTV010000046.1:0-15839 GCA_050050615.1 Desulfobacteraceae bacterium | reverse complement strand
GCAGCAGATGCTTGACAGTGTCCGAGTGATTTTGATACCTTGCCAGCCAATCTTTTGAGGAAAGGAGAAATCAATGCTCAAAAAGGTTGCTGTTGCCGTTGTTTCCCTGCTTTTGTCCGTTCTTCCGATAACAGCTGTGGCAGGCTCCCAAAGCAAAGCCAAAACGTGGAACCCAAGCGTGAAGAAGGGGAAGGTGAAGGCGCAGCGGTATACCACCAAAGATGGCAAAAAGGTTCTGGTGATGCCGGACGGCAAAAGGTATCTGCTGGACGATGAGGGCAAAAGATTCATGGTGGACCAGAACGGCCACAAAATCCGGGTGGATGCGGTGGGCAAAATCATCAAGGTGGGTGAACAAAGAGGGCTCAAGTTGCGCGTGACGCCCGGTCCCCTGGCGTAATGATCGATCATTCCTTTGCCGGGTAGTGTTTCACCGCTGGGAGCAAACGCTCTGTGCATGTCCATGTCGAGAGAAAGCCATGCGGCTATTCTCTGGGTGTTTCCGGAGCCTGGAGTGTCGAACCATGTGAGATTCGATTCCCCGAAGAGGTCTGGGAGACATTCCCGGCCAAAGAAGCCCTGATTAACGAGCTTACCTATGTCCTGACTCTCGTCCCTCCACTGATTCTAAAGCATCCGACGGTATGGTATTCGACGGCGGAACCGCGATTCTTTGACTTTTACAACGCGTGTTTCGAAGCGGCGATCCCTAATATGGTGGATCCGATTGGCCATGAAGAGTCCGAGGAAATTTTCAGCCGGTTTCGTTTGATCGGCCGTCATTTTTTAGGGTCTTCCCGATCAGGGGAGATTCCAGCCCTTGAGGCATGGAATCCGCGGCGGGTGGTTCTCCCTTTTTCTTTCGGGAAAGACAGTCTTCTAAGCCTTGCTACACTGGATGCGCTCGGTTACGAAGTCGTCTTGGTCAATATCGATGAGCGGGTGCTGCCCAGGGGCACAGCGATCCGTAACGATTTACAAAAGCAGCTGGCAGAAGAGCTTGGCTTTCTCTGCCACTCTGTTAGGAACGAGATCCAATTGCTTTCGGATTACGAGGTGCTGGAGCGGCCACAGACGCTTTTGCATCAGGTTCACATTTATTTTGTTTATCTTTTGGCCATGATGCCCTTTTGTACGCACTACCGAGCCCCTTTTATCGTTCTCAACAACGAATACCATAACACACTCAACCAGGTGCATCGCGAGGGGTACCTTCTGGCGCACAAGGTCATGCAGAGCCGGACTATGACCAGGAAGATGGCCCGCATGGCCGAAAAGTTCTCAGGGGGTCAGATTACAGCCGTGAATCTTATCGGTCCGTTAGGAAACTTCGCCATCCATCGCATTCTACACGAGGCGTTTCCTGATTATGCGAAGTATCGTATCTCCTGCCATATGGAGGTAAGCGAATATTCACGCTGGTGTCACAACTGTTATACATGTGCCCAACCTTTTGTGTACTTTTTGGCTACAGGTCGCGACCCTTTTGAGATGGGTTTTGAA
The DNA here is from genome assembly GCA_050050615.1 of Desulfobacteraceae bacterium. GTDB lineage: Bacteria > Desulfobacterota > DSM-4660 > Desulfatiglandales > HGW-15 > JASFTV01. Next base: position 14,336 of record JASFTV010000046.1, on the reverse strand, counting down.
GCATCCATGCTGGATGAAGACAAGAAGGTGCATTACAGCCTGTTCAAGGAATCAATACATCCCAAAGACGCTTACCACCGATTTGTGCGTGAGGAAGAAAGCCTGGCCTTTGTTATGGCGCATCGTCGCGGGGCTGAAGGACCGCTCATGGATCGCTTCAGAAGCGGGGTTCTGGCCGGGGTGGAAAAGCGGCTGGACAAACTGGCGAAGAAGGTCTTCAGGCTCCAAACCAGATCAGGACCTACCCCGGTTGAGCGAGAGGCTGCTTCTTTGTATCAACGTCTTTTGAAGGCGTATCATTCCTGAAAATGAGAGAGCGGGGACTGGGAGCAAGACCTTGCTTTTGACACTATGGGGGCAGAGGTGTAAGGGCAATCTGTGCCCACGATCCGCATTAAATACCGAAAAACCATGGCTACTGGGCCGGTATGGCCTAATTTGGTTGCTAGTGGAGGATGTTTCGATGGCCGGAAAACTGACCTACAAAGAATTGGAACGCAGAATAAGAGCATTGGAAAAAGAAGCGAAGAAACGGGAAGAGGTGGGAGAGGCGCTCCGGAAGAGTGAAGAGCGGCTTAAACTAATTGTCAATGGCTTGCCGGTGCTCATTGCCTACGTTGATGCAGACCAGAAATATCAATTCGTGAATAGGGAATATGAAAACTGGTTCGGACTCTCACCGGCAGATATTGTCGGAAAGAGGGTCAGGGATGTAGTAGGCGATGCGGGATATGAAAAGGTTAGGGAAAAGATAGAGGAAGTCCTATCCGGTCAACCTGTGTCCTACCAAGACGAACTTCCATTCGAGGATGGCACGTCCCGTCATTACCAAGCCCATTACGTCCCTCAGGTGACACCGGAAGGGTGGATCCCGGGATATTTCATCATGGTGGAAGACATCACCGACCGTCGGCAGGCTGAAGAGGAACTACAGAAATTATCCCGGGCAGTGGATGAAAGCCCGGTTAGTGTGATCATCACGGACAGGGAAGGAAGCATTGAATATGTAAACCCGAAATTCGTGCAGCTCACCGGGTACACTTCCGAAGAGGTGATCGGCCAGAATCCGAGGATTCTAAAATCCGGGGAACATCCTCCTGAATTCTATCAGGCGTTGTGGGAGACCATCGCCCAAGGCAAGGAATGGCAGGGAGAGTTTTACAACAAGAAAAAAAGCGGGGATTACTACTGGGAATCCGCCTCGATTTCCCCGATAAAAAATGAACGGGACGTGATCACCCATTTCGTTGCAGTCAAGGAGGACATTACCCAACGCAAGCAAGCAGAGAGGATGGTACGAAATGAGAAAGACAGGGCTCAAAAGTACCTTGATATCGCAGGGGCTGTTATCTTGGTATTGAATGCCGACCAAACCGTTTCGCTTGTCAATAGAAAAGGTTGTGCGGTTCTGGAATATGAAGAGTGGGAGATCATTGGGAGGAATTGGTTCGATGTCTTTGTTCCTGATAAGGATAGAGATCAAACAAGAGTTGTTTTTGAAAAGTTGATGGGAGGGGACATCGAGCTGACGGAGTACTATGAAAACCCAGTTTTGACCAAGGGTGGCGAGGAACGGCTTGTGGCATGGCACAATACTTTATTAAGAGATGAGGAAGGAAGAATCACTGGCACATTGAGTTCAGGCGAAGACATCACTGAACGTAAGAGGGCGGAGAAGGCCCTTCAAAAAGCAAACGATGATCTAGAGGAGCGGATCAAGGAGTTGAATTGCCTCTATGGCATCTCCAAGCTTTTGGAAAAACGCGAGAGTTCACTCGAAGAGATCATTGAGGGGCTTCTCAATCTCATCCCTTCCTCATGGCAGTATTCCGGAGTGACCTGTGCTCGGGTCATTCTCGAAGGTCAGGAGTTTAAAACGGAAAACTTCCGGGAGACAATTTGGAAGCAGACCAGCGATATTGTGGTTCATGCAAAACGGGCAGGCATGCTGGAGGTCTTCTATCTGGAAGAAAGACCGGCCGGGGATGAGGGACCTTTTCTAGAAGAGGAGAGAAATCTGCTGGACGCGATCGCCGAGCGCTTGGGACGCATCATCGAGCGCGTGCAGGCTGAGGAGGCGCTGCGCAGAGCGCACGATGAGTTGGAAGACCGTGTCAGAGCGCGAACGGCGGAGCTTTCAAGAGCAAACCAGAATCTTCAAAGGGAAATCAACGAACGACAGCAGGCCGAGACTGCGCTAAGGAGGTCGGAGGCAGCGCTTCGACACCTTTCTTCCCGTCTCCTGACCGCTCAGGAAGAGGAGCGAAAACGAATCGCCTTGGAGCTTCACGACAGCATTGCGCAAAGGCTAGCCGCTATCAAATTCAGCCTGGAAAGCAAGCTGGATCAGATGGGAGAAAGTCCTCCACCACCAGGGATTTCGGTGGAGGAAATCATTTCTATGGTTCAGATCGGTATCGAAGAGACCAGAAGGATCATGACAAACTTGAGACCGTCCATGCTGGACGAGCTCGGGATTATATCGACCATTCACTGGCATCTCCGGGAATTTGAAAGAGTCTATGGTGCGATCAGCCTTCGGAAAAGAATTGACATACAGGAAGAAGAATTCCCTGACCCTTTGAAAATTGTCATCTACAGGATTCTGCAGGAAGCGACGAGCAATATTGCCAGGCACAGCGAAGCAGACCTGATAAGCCTCGATCTTCGTAGGAAAGGAAATGCCATTGAAATGTGCATTCAGGATAATGGCGTTGGATTCGAGGTGGACGAAGTACTTTCCAAGGTGAGTTCGGAAAAGGGGCTGGGCCTTATGGGCATGAAAGAGCGAACAGAATATTCAGGGGGGTCTTTTTCAATCGAATCACGAAAAGGAGAGGGGACCATCATCAGGACCACATGGCAGTGCTAGGATCATGTCCCAGAAATGACCTTAATATCTATACCTACCAGAGTCGGAAAATTCATGCCTTTGGGGCTGCTTCGTGCCGGCCGGCAAAAATTTGGTGCCCTTCAGCCGTGTCCGGTTAGAATTTCGCAATTACGAGTCGACACCGGCCCTGTAGTCCGTGGGGCTCCACCTTCAAGAGACTTCTCCCTTTGCAGTTGAACTGGAAAAGCGGAATCTGGCGTATTTATCCGTCATGGCGGGAACATACGACTCTTTCTTTCTCCCCGAATACCTCGAGAAAGAGAGGACGCAGGGCTACATGGTCTCTTTTGCCGCGGCGATCAAAGAGGCCTGCGCGCGAACCCCGATCATTACCGCCGGCCGGATTCAGACTCCTGAGACGGAGGATCCTTTTGTGAAAGTTCAATATATCTTTTCCTCGAAGACTGGGTTGGGGTAGGGCATCCATGAACGGGTGGGTTGCGTTAGAGCTTGACACGCTTTTGTCTTTTGCATATTCTCTTTTCCGCACGACACAGCGCCTTATCAAACTTTGTTTCCCACACAACCCGGATTCGAATCAAGCGGCTCCCGAGTAAGTCGTGATGGCGCACTCTAGAAGTCGTTCAGGATCTAAGCGTTTATCTTGAGGTCCACAGTCCTTGATTCGTATTGATTCTTCCATCTTCCGGGTTTCCATTACGCCATCTCCCCATTTCACGAAGTCACACTCTAGGGGGTGAGTTGAGGCCAGTGGCTCAGATCATAGATTCACTAGGGCCAATTGGGAGGGAAGCATGACACCTGAAGCTGTTCTCTTTGCGATACGGGGGTTGTTTCGCGTGGGCACTGCGGCAAGGGACGCCTCCGAGCAAAAGGTCCGGAACTCAGCATTCCCTATGCCCAATGTCGATCTTCCCAGATTCGACACAAGTGATGAACTCTATGAGTTCTTCACTCGACCGGGCCACCGTGATTTGATCAAACCTGGAGGAAGGCTCGCAGAAGCCTGGGAACATTCAGGGGTGGGCCTGGGCCTTCCTCGCACGGACCCTGAATCGAAGCGTCGGCTGGTTGAAGCGTACTTGTCTATTCTGGAATCGCAACGGTCCAAAAGGGAAGCTGAGCGCGACTTTAGAAAGCAGCGTCTCGCCGAGGAGACAGAGAAACTTGCAGGGATTTGCAGTAAGCAAGAGGGATGTGAGGAAAGAGGTCATGGGAATTCGCCGTATGGCTGGCGAAGAAAGTTAACCAACAGGAAATCACCATTTAAGCTCTAAAAGGAGGTGAAGGATTATGGGTGAGAGGAGTGAAAAGATCGGTATGGGGTGGTTAAGGGACTATCCTGATTTTCGAGACTACACTGTAGAACGGAAAGACGTTTCGTCCAAGCTCAAAGCATTGAATCAGAAAGATTCGGTTAGAGCCATGCTCACGAAAATGGGTGTAACGAAAGCATCCAGACGGACTCTGCCTTCTTCAGTGGATCTGCGCGAGTGGTGTTCTCCAGTAGAGGACCAAGGCAGTCTTGGGTCGTGCACGGCAAACGCTGGCGTCGGCCTCCTGGAGTATTTCGAAAGACGGGCCTTTGGAAGACATATCGATGCTTCAAGGCTCTTTCTTTACAAGGTCACCAGGAACCTGCTGCATATGACAGGAGATACCGGAGCTTATCTGCGGACAACGATGGCGGCCATGACCCTGTTCGGGGTACCGCCAGCAGAGTTCTGGCCATACGATATGGAGAAATTCGATGAAGAGCCACCTGCGTTCTGCTACGCTTTTGCGCAGAGTTATCAGGCGCTCCAATACTTCCGTCTGGATCCGCTTGACACCACAAGGGACGCACTGCTGAGGCGTATTAAAACCTTCCTTGCAGGGGGTCTTCCCGTGATGTTCGGGTTTACGGTATTCAGCTCCCTCTGGGATGCTGGAACGGACGGAAAAATCCCCTTTCCCTCTGAATACGAAAAGCGAGAAGGGGGCCACGCTGTCGCCGCTGTGGGCTATGACGACGCAATAAAGATAGAGAACAGAAACCGAGGCGGTATCGAAATAACCGGCGCTTTGCTCATTCGCAACTCCTGGAGCGAAGGTTGGGGGGACAGCGGTTATGGGTGGCTGCCCTATGAGTATGTGCTCAATGGCCTGGCCGTTGACTGGTGGTCGCTCCTGAGGAATGAATGGGTTGACACCGGCGTTTTTCAAGTCTAACCGTAGAGAGTGGGGGGGGTTCACAGGAATAACAACCCTTTGTCTCCTACAGGTCAAACCATTCTCATAACCTGTCGCTCCCCTCACAGCTCCTCAAATCGGGTTTTCTGAAATTCTCAGCGTCCATTTGAGCGACGGCGGATGTTCGAAAAAACCGCCGCTCAGATTGAGCACAGGGCGTTCAATGAAATACTTTGTCTATTTTGACAGTTACGGAAGGGCGAAGGGAGCGATCAACGAAGACGAACTGGCAGAAAAGTACAGTAATGATCCTGATCAGTACTTGAGGAAGATGTGCGGTCTGAACCCGGATGCCGGAATCGAACTGACAAGCGGTCACGTGGGAACGCTTAGATTTGACAACGAGAAAGAGCTGAAAGAATACCTGGAGGCGGGCGGTGATGAAATAACAGGGTTCTATGAGGGTCAGTCAGGATCCCGGCCTTATAATTTTTGAAAATAAAGGCCGCTCTTTGTTATCGAAGAAATACGCCTCGAATTCCAGGAATGCCTCCAATTGATCTTGAGCCGGCCTTTCGGTCTCTTGGCTCGTTTGCTCCCAAACAAGCTCACTTTCTCTTTCATCTTCAGGGATGATGGCGTTTTCTTCATACCAGTCCAGTCTGGAGAGCGCCATGGCAAGATTTTCCTTTGCGAGGTCATAAAGCATTCCTTCTGTAAGTCGCACCTGCCGGAACAACCCACCGGATAGCGAAATCACCGCTGCGCAGCCGCCCGGCGATTCGGCCCGCCAGAACAAGGTCTCCTTCATCCTGAGGACCTGCCTCAGCGTAATCATAGCTTCATCCCGTGTCTCAGGATTGAGGAGTTTCTCTCTGATTCTCCGAAGGCCGTTCTTCGTGACTATATAATATTCCGTCCCTTGCACGAGGCCCCCCGCGACTAGCAAGCATCTTAGCCTGGTCTCGCGGGAACTGGGTGTGTTCGACATGACGACGCCCCGAGCCAACAAGTTGGTGCTGTAATATTGGTCATAATACACTAAAACGCCTTTGATGAGGACTGGAATCAAAGGGCAGGGCATAAAAGGATTTGTGGTCCTCATGATAGATAGGGTACAATATAAGGGTGGCTTCATAAAAAGGTTCTCGGGCAAGGGAATTTCATGACAGAAGAAGAGGAAACCACTCCTGAAAACCTGCTATCCGTTGACCAGGGGTGGCTCGAGTTAGCCACGGGGCGTGCTCATTCCATGAAGGAAGCCATAGCTTCTAAGTCGCCTTATGTCGAGGGTTGGTGGGACGCAAAAGGATACTTCCATCCCCGTCCATTTCAAATTTGGGGATTGAAAAGGAGCCTGTCAAACTGATTTGGATAGGGCACTGTGGACACGGACGGCTCTTACAGCGATTCTGAAAAGAACCCAGGGGGTTGTTCGCCTTGAGCGACAGAAAGTAGCAAACTGGAGGTTACAAGCATGGTAAGCGATTTTGAAAAACGTTTCGGAACTCTGGCGGTGGAAAAAGGATACATCACCAGAGAGCAACTTCTTGAAGCCATGAGGATACAAGTGGAACAGGATTTGGATGGGATAGAACACAGGCTCGTGGGCTCCATACTTTTTAGCCTGGGCTATATGACCGTTGAGCAAGTCAATGAAGTGATCGAGACTGTCAAAAAAGAATCAGAGGCTTAGTTTTGTCCCCGCAGTTTTTTCAGAATCTTTAAGGCCGTCTTTTTGATCTCCATGTCAGCATCTGAGAGCATTCCTTCAATATCTTTCTTCAGGTCAAACAAACGTTCTTTAGTGAGCTCACTCAATTCCTTCAATGCCAGGGCGCGTATCCGGGAATTCTTGTCACTGAGGCAACGTCTATAGACGGATATATATTCAGTCGCATCCGTGACCAAACCAAAAAGGACCAATGCGTCAAAACGAAGCTCGCCATCGTCGTGATCCAGGTATTTGAGGTATACGGATGCAACCTCTTCCTTTTTAGAATAAAAGCGCCACAAATTGAAAAGAATGGCTCTCTTCTGTTCCCGTGGCCCGTGTTCCAGTCTTTCGAGCATTAAGCCGAAAATGCGATCATCCCGAAGATTGGAAAGGGCATTGACCGCGGTTTGCTGGACGCGGGTGTCAGGATCATAGAGGAGGTTGATGAGGGGAATGGCAGCCTGGGCATTCCCTTTCCATCCCAAGGCAAAGGCTGCGTGGATACGCAATTCAGGATCCTCGCTCTCGATATCTTTCAGCAGACGGCCCACCAGAGACTGGGGATCTTTCAGGAAGGGGAAGATCACGCTGAGCTGAATAGAGGCAGAGTGCCGAAGTTGTTCCTCTTCGTCTGGATCTGCAAGCATCTCGTATAAGGGTGTGGCCACCTCCTCCTTGGCAAAGCTGCCCAAGAGGAGCATGATCTCATGTCTCAAATCGTGATCCCCATATTTCAATGCCTTCAGGAGCAGAGGGACAGCCGTATCCCGTTCCTCCAAAAACCGTTCCACGCATTCGGTGTAGGAGGTCGCCTTTTGCAAAAGAAGGTCTTTCGGTTCAAGATGTACTATTTTTTTCTCAGCCATTAGATTTCCAGAAAAATGGTCCCCTATTATTGAAAATTCCTAGAGAATGTCAAGAGCGGCTTTTCGGCGCTTAAACTCGACTGCTGCGGTCGCGGTCTGAAAATGGATATCCACCGTGTCCCTGAGCTGCCGAACGTTGCCGCCGCCCATGGTTATCGCAACCGGTATGCCCATATCCAGGCGGTGGAAGCTCGAAATGGTCGGCACAGAATACTTTCAAGGCTGATTCACCCTGCTGTTGAGTATGGTATCCGGGGCATTCTCAGCAGGATAAACCCCAGAATTGATCCAGGTTTGATATGAAAAAACCTTCAAAAGATCAAGAAGAATTTGACGGGAAGCGCATTGAACGCTTGAGAAAGGGTCAAAAAGGGTGTCGGCCTGCTGTGGTGGCCTCATGGGTAGGCCCCTCCTGCTTCGCTGGAAGTTGGCTCTGAGAGCCCACGGCAAACAGAGCCTCCTCGTTGGGTTATGCCCAATTAAAGCTGGAAATCAGGTCTGCTGGTTTGCTATGATGGCGATCGTTTGAGCTTGTCAAAGCGACCGGAGGCGTCTCCTCATCTTCGGTAATAAGTTCCCGATCTTCATATAAATACGGCATTGATCGAGGTCCCAGGGGATCTTGACACGGGCTGTGTTCATGAAAGATTCAGGAGCATTCTTGTCCAAAAACGAATCAGTGCTTCGTGCGAGTCATGGGGGTCTCTTTTCAAGAACGAAATGGCCCTGAAGGGGTTCAAGAAGCGTCTTTTCAGTAATAGAAGACCATGTTTTGTGATCACAGGTTATTTATGGCCTGGGGTGATATTCTCTGGAGCCTCAGGAAACAGAAAGGAGTTTCAAAATGAGCGCAAAGAAAATCCTGATGCTGGTCGGAGACTTCGTGGAGGACTACGAGGTGATGGTGCCTTTTCAGGCACTGCATATGGTGGGCCATACCGTCCATGCGGTCTGTCCGGGCAAAAAGGCTGGAGAGCAGGTTCGGACCGCTGTCCACGACTTTGAGGGAGATCAGACATACAGCGAAAAGCGGGGCCATAATTTTACCTTGAATGCCACTTTTGACGATGTGAAGCCTGAGGACTATGACGCACTTGTCATCCCCGGTGGCCGGGCACCGGAGTACATCAGGCTGAACGATTCAGTATTGAAGGCGGTCAAGCACTTTGCTGATCAAAACAAGCCCATCGCGGCAATCTGCCACGGTGCGCAGGTTTTGGCTGCGGCTGGCGTGATCGAGGGTAAAGGCTGCACAGCCTATCCGGCGGTAGGGCCGGAGGTGAAGCGTGCGGGTGCCAAATGGGTGGAAGTCCCTGTGGACAAAGCGCACGTTGACGGCACCCTGATCACTGCACCGGCTTGGCCGGCTCACCCCGAATGGTTGGCAAAGTTCCTGGACGTGTTGGGCACCAAGATTGAGCCCTAGGCGTTGATCGGCCCTTCCGTCAAAATTGAAGGGAACATTCATAGCGCATGGTATCATGCAGAAACTGATCGTCACTGTGAAGGAGATTAAGGGGTACTGCCCGGTCTACAGGGTTGGGGACAGGATCGTGCTGGACGAAGGCTATCGGCTGAATCTAAAGGAGACGGATAACGTATGTATGCATTCACTGTCCTCCATCATGCCCTACTATGTTGCCCTGTTCAGGGGGGTGGATCCGCTCAGCCTTGGACTGTCTCGGGGTGGGAGGAGAGCCTATGTCCAATGTCTCGATCCCTGCCGGTATACTGACGGGGGCACCGTGATTCTAGAAATAGAAAAAGAGGGGTGAGTAAGGGATCTGCTATGACAAGGCCGAACAAATCTGGTTCACGGAAGAAAAGGACTGCCGGCGATGGAAAGCGCTCCATGAAGAACGCAAAGGAAATCCTCTCCTGCCGCCACAAAGAAGTCGTGCTGGATACCACGTCCGACTTTGTCTATATTGGGAAGCTTCAGGATGTCGGTGACTATTTTATCACCCTCGAAGACGCGGATGTCCACGATCGCAGGGAGAGCCCCTCTTTGAATGAGAAATACATCATTGATGCGAGGAAGTACGGTATCCGGTGCAATCGCAAGCTCGTCCACATCCGTCTTGAAGAAGTGATCAGCTTTTCGTTGCTGAAGGATGTCATTGAATACTGAAGGGGTTGATCACCCCTCAACATACAGTGTCACGGACATTGGGGATTTTGGGAAGCGGTGGCGTTTGATCCCCTCAATTGAATGGTTACGCGTTCAGAGATGACATTTTGTATGGCTTTGGCTCAAGCATTTGACATTTTTTGGAAATGCCGTAAGTGCTCCATGTCTTCTATGTTTCTCATTGACGCAGCGCTTCAGAAGAAGTAGTCTTGTTTTTTCCGGCAGACTCTAAGTCCAAGGGCAATAAGAGTGTGTCTTAATGTCATTTGAGTCCCGCTGGAAGGGGGGAGTAGGCATGTCCCGAACAAAGTGAGGGGACTTTTCAGATCCTTTATTCCGCGCGGCTGGATTCAGCCTGACACTTCGTGTCAGATTTCTCTCCCGCCACCCGCGGGGTTGAAATGACAAATAGGGGTGAAAGGGGAGTTTTGACAAACTCTGAATTAGACAGGAGAAGGGAAGAAGGGATGAAAAATGAAAGAAGGCTCAATCCAAGGATAGACTTTCGCCATGAGGTGGCCATAAGGGGCTCCCAGGCGCGTAGCAGGTTCTTGAACTTCAGCACGGGTGGGGCCTTCATCCAAACGGAGGAGCCCTTAAGATTCAAGCCGGGAGGTAGAATGGAAGTGATCACCACCCTTCCTCTTGAAAAGAAGGCTATGTCCATAAGGGCCCGGGTTGCCCATGTCAAAAGGAACGGAATTGGCGTTGAATTCGAGGATGTATGGGGTCGCGATGCCGTGGCGATAGATCATAATTTTGAGGTCTTTAAGGCAACTATTCCGCTTTACGGTACCTAAGGTAAAGATCCAGAGCACCGGTCTCCAAAATAAATCAAAAACTAAGGTTTCCACCATATAAGCGCCTGTTTTTACAAGATGCCCCATGACCCAGGGAAACCAGGAAAGCGTTTTCGGACAAGAATGGATGCACAGATGTCACGAGCGCTGCACATTAAGACTGGATTGACCGGGGCAGATCGTCTGAAGCGGATTTGCGAAGCGGCACCCTTGATTGTCCAAAAGTGAGAAAGAAACGCCATGCCTGCCAATGACAGGGACCGAGAAATGAAGTTCCAACTATGGGGCTGGATCCTTTTCATGGTGTGCGCTGTTTTCTTCATCGCCTCAAGCCTCAAGGACGGCAGCATCTTGAGCTTAGTCGGGAGCCTTGTCTTTCTCCTCGCCTGCATCGTCTTTATCATTCCAATTGTCACAAAAGGAAATCCAAAATGAGAATGGTTGAGATTGGGGAGTGAGTTCGTCCCTTTTCTATCAACGAAATGGAGATAGGAATGCGGCGACTCAGCCTCGACGCCTGTGATGATATCTCTTTGACGTATTATGCCGGGGAACTCGACGGGGGACGGAGGAAATCAAGACATAGAAGAAAAGCAGCCAAAAAAACGCTTAAATAGGTGAAAGGAAACTGATCATGAACTTGGCCAAATTTCCGAGAAGGCGCTACACCATAGGGAATACCCCTGTTGAGAGGGTCCCTCAATTCTCTGCGGTTCTTGGGGGCCCCGAGATTTACATCAAGAGGGATGATCTGCTCGGACTTGCGGCCGGCGGTAACAAAACCCGCAAGCTCGAGTTCCTTGTGGCCGATGCTCTTGCCCATGGTGCTGATACGCTAATCACCTGCGGCGCTGTTCAATCCAACCACTGCCGGCTCACCCTTGCTGCCGCGGTGAAGGAAGGCTTGAAATGCAGACTCGTTCTGGAAGAACGTGTTCCCCAAAGCTATAATCCAAAGGCGAGCGGGAACAACTTTCTTTTCAAATTGCTCGGTGTTGAGAAGATCACGGTCGTTCCCGGTGGCTCCGATATGATGAAAGAGATGCAAGGCGTTGCTGAAGGGGCGTCCGCGGAAGGTCGAAAGCCTTATGTGATCCCTGGCGGCGGGTCTAATCCTATTGGTGCGACTGGATATGTTGCGTGCGCTCAGGAAATCCTTGAGCAGACCTTTGAACAGGGCCTGAATATCGATTACGTGATCTGCGCGAGCGGAAGTGCGGGCACGCACGCCGGTCTGGTCACAGGATTCTACGGTTGCAATGCCGATATTCCCGTTCTTGGAATCAACGTGAGCCGGAGCAAGGAGGCCCAGGAGGAACTCGTGCACGGCCTTGTTCAAGAAACAGCGAGGCACGTTGGCATCCACACAGCGATTCCCCGCGAAACCGTGACCTGCTCTGGTGATTATGTGGGCCCGGGATACTCTCTGCCCACGCCTGAAATGGCTGAGGCCGTCAGACTGCTTGCCAGAACCGAAGGCATCCTGCTCGACCCTGTGTATACGGGCAAGGCCATGGCCGGTTTGATCGGCCTGGCACGGCAAGGCTATTTTCAGGAGCAGGGAAACGTCCTATTCGTCCATACCGGGGGATCGCCCGCATTGTACGTCTATGAAGAGGACATCCTTGCTCGTTAGGCTGATGTCGATAGAGATCCTCTATGATCCCTCACGAATCAGCTTCTGGAAAAGGTGTGGGGAAAAAATAAGCCGTGAGAGTTAGGTAAAACGTTGCAATCGGCGGTGGCGGTGATCAGGTCTGTGTAAGAGACAGCCAAGGAATGTTTTTGAAAAAAATATGTAGGCATTCCGAGAACCTATGAGGTCTACATTCCATTGAATTTTCATGAATATCTGGACCATACCCGCCGGTCAAAGAGGAGTCTGATTCGCTCTGAAGCCGCCGATGGCGGCTTTCAAAGAGGTGTCGGGCGTCAAAAGGCTCTATTTTCTTGACTTGAATTTGTTTTTGAATATCCTTCTTCTATATGCAGTTCGATCTTCAGACTCTATCAAACAAGTTACGGATGGAGACGCATCTCAAAGTGGGGCTACCTTGCTCCCAGCAGGACACAAGGTGTCCTGTTGGGGGCCTCGCTTCCATGATAAGGGATCTCTTCTAATCTAAAGAGATTCAGCTAAAACAATCAAACAAGAAGAGGAATAGCCATGAGAAAAGTCCCCATCGTCGTCTTATCGGTGCTACTGGCTGCAGCCATCATCTTTTCCATCGCTTACTACACAAAGTATGGAAATACGAAAGAAGTCCTCTCCGCCAGTGAAAAAAGGGCGGCCTCCCTGGATGCAAAGATCGTTCAACTCAGCCAAGAGAAAACTGCCCTTGAGGATCGTATCGGGAAGCGTGCCGAACATCTTGAAGCACTAAAAAGTGCTGAGGGGCGGATTTCAGAGCTTGAGGAGGCTATTCGCACGAAGAGTCAGCTTCTGGCGGAACTCGAAAAGAAACATCTCAAATTGAAAAGAGAATCTGAAGAGAACGCAAAGACCATTGCAGCACTTAGGGCAGAAGGCCTGTCCAAGGATCAGTTGGTATCAGAACTCAGAACAGAGCTGGAAGGCGCCTGGTCAGAGTTGGGCCCTCTCAAAGAAGAGCTGGCAAGCTTTCAAGAAGGGAAGGACGCCCAGGTGGCAAAGCTCAAAGCAAAATTGGAAGAAGCCACATCGGAGGTCGCTTCCCTTAACGAGGAGATTGCAAAAGTTCGAAGTGAGAAAGATGTGCAGATGGCAAAGCTCAGAGCAGAATTGGAAAAAGCCACATCGGAGGTCACTTCCCTTCACGAGGAGGTTGCAAAGGTTCGAAGTGAGAAAGATGCACAGTTGGCAAAGTTGAAAGAAGAACTCGAAGGGGCTCGACCAAAGATCGCTTCTGCCAGGGAAGAGCTTGTCGGTTCACAGAAAGAGATTGATCAGCTCAAACGGAGTCTATCAGATGTTCACGGGGAGAGGGCTCAGCTCAAAACCCAAATGGACCGGATGAAAACGACCTATGATGCCATGGTCTCCGATCTTAAGAACCAAATCCAAAACAAAGAAGTAACCATCAGCACGTTACAGGAAAAGCTGTCCGTTACCTTTGTAGATCGTATCGTTTTCGAGTCAGGCAAAGCGGAGATCACGCCGCATGGCAGAGCGATTCTGACCAAGGTCGGAAATATTCTCAAAACCGTTGAAGCCAAGCAGATCCGAATCATAGGACATACAGACAACAAGCCTATCCTTCCTGGTTATCAATATAAGTTTCCGTCGAATTGGGAGCTTTCAGCGGCTCGTGCTGCAGCGGTGGTCCGCTATTTTCAGAAAGAGGTCGGCCTGGATCCCGAGAACCTGGAGGCCGTGGGTCGGTCCTTTTACGAGCCTGTGGCGAGCAACGAAACCGAGGAGGGGCGCTCACAGAATAGACGTGTGAGAATTATCATTGCACCAAAGATAAAATAGGGCGCGTGAGGCAGGTTAATAGACGCCCCGGGCAGGCCCGCCCGCCAGCGCGAGCCGCTCCCCGGCCCCAACCGGCCAGGGACGGGCAAGCGAGGCGGGCAGGCACAGAAGATCAAGGTTGCAACAATGCTCATCCTTTGGGGCTGCTTCGAGGCGACTATTATGAGCTTGGTGCCGTTGAAAGGGCCCAGGACGAATGTTGGTTGCGGCTCTGATGAGAGACCCCCCGGCGGCCGCTCAAACAGCCAAATCTGGCATCTGGCATATCGTAAATTATTAAAGGTATTTCTGAGAAATGGCACTAGATGAGGGCGGTGCCCTTATTTTTCATTTTCACGAGCT
>JASFTV010000045.1:0-15846 GCA_050050615.1 Desulfobacteraceae bacterium | reverse complement strand
ACTCCCCCGTGGATAAGTCATCAGAAAAGACCAGCCCGGGAGCCTTGGAACGAAAGAAAAGCCTTCCTGTCCCCAGCGAATCGGCTCAGCGACCTCTATTACCCCCTGTTCCAGCAGAAAATGTGGGACATAGTCAGTTTACGAAAGGGGGAAAAGACTTTCTACTTTTTTCAAAGGGGAGCCAGAGGCCTGCCCGCCATCATCATGCTGAGTAGGGCTGAGGCGAGGTGGGTGGGGGATTTTCCTAAACCCTTTTGGCTCTATGAGGGTATTAGAATGAGCCCTTTTTGGTTCATATAGCTCCTAAGAAATGAGATAGTAGCCAACGAGGGTGTACTTTCCAGGGCCAGCTATCGAGGATAGCCTTTGCAGAACCTTAAGGAGAGAAATCATGAAAAAGTCCATTGGCGCAATGACCATCGTTTATCCCACGCCTGTCTTTGTCGTGGGCACCTATGACAAGAATGGTCGTCCAAATGTAATGACCGCTGCCTGGGGAGGGATTTGTTGTTCCAGCCCGCCATGCGTTGCCATATCCTTGAGAGAGGCCACCTATACCTACGGGAATATTATGGAGCACAAGGCCTTTACGATCAGTATCCCCTCCGAAAGGCATGTCAGGGAGGCTGACTATTTTGGAATGGCTTCAGGGAAAAGCGCGGATAAGTTTTCAGCGACCGGGCTGAACGCCGTCAAGAGTGATCTTGTAGATGCACCTTATGTGGAAGAGTTCCCTTTTGTCTTGGAGTGCAAACTGCGCCACACGCACAAAATAGGCCTGCATACCCAGTTTGTGGGTGAAATTATGGATATTAAGGTTGATGAGGCCATGCTTGGAGATCAGGGCCTCCCCGATATTCAGAAGATAAAGCCCGTTGTATTTGCACCGCAAAGCCGCGAGTATTTTGGCATAGGCGAATATCTGGGCAAGGCCTTTTCGATAGGCAAAGGATTCTAGAGTATCACCTTAAGACCCTGGAGGCTGTCCCTCGTGAAAGAGGCATTGCACCCTGCGTCGTTAATCCTGGATCATCTGAACCTTTTTACGAAAGACGCGCTCAACGGACCCGTGTTGGATCTCGCCTGTGGCAACGGCCACAACGGAATATTTCTGGCAACAAAAGGTCTTCAAGTGGTTTTGGCGGACTTAGCAAATGAGGCATTGCAAAGGGCCAAGACTCTGGCAGAGAAAAGCGGGGTGGAAGTTAAGCTCTGGCGTGTGGATCTAGAAAAGGCGAGCGAAAATCCCTTGCATGAGGAAGCTTACGGTGCCATTCTTGTTTTTCAGTACCTTCACCGCCCTCTGATCCCGTGCATCAAGAAAGCGCTTCGAAATCAAGGCATTCTCGTCTATGAGACCTTTACCGTAGACCAGCCCCAATTCGGCAAGCCCTATAATCCAGATTACTTACTAAAGCGCGGGGAATTGTCCGAATGGTTTGAAGACTGGTATATCCTGCATTACTTTGAAGGAATTTTGGGAAACCCCAAAAGGGCGATTGCACAAACCGTCTGCCGGAAACCAATGTAGATGTCGGAATGCTGGAATTTTGGAGTGAGGGAATACTGGCCCAGTGGTTTTCATGAATCCCGGCCCACTTACTAATAGAACCATTTCTCACCCGATATTGGAGGGTTGATGCCTTTTCTGAAGTGCCTGGTGGGAGGGTGCCGTCTTTTCACGGCTTATCAGTGGGGGAGACCGCAGCTCCGCCGTAGGCGGAGAATGCGGAGGGGGCAAGAATCCCCCGCAGATAAGTCGTAGAAAAGACCAGCCCGGGAGCCTCGGTACTGAAGAAAAGGCATCAACACGACAGAATGATGTCCACTAACTGATGAACTCCTCAGTAAAAGACCTTTGGATAACAGGCAGACTCGAGAGTAAGGAATGAGGTGGATTCATTATGGCGGTAAAAGAAATCCTGCTCCTTGGCAATCCAAAGCTTTATGAGCTATCAGAGCCCGTAGAAGAAGACGAGCTGGCGTCTATGGCTGGCGTGGTGCGGGACCTCCATGATACACTTCTATATTTCAGAAAAAAACATAGCTCAGGGAGGGCTATAACAGCACCCCAAATTGGGGTCATGAAACGTCTGATTTACATGTTCATTGATGAACCCGTCCTCTTTATCAATCCTGTATTGACGGACAAGAGCGATGAAATGATCACCCTATGGGATGACTGTATGTCCTTTCCAGATCTTTTGGTGAGAGTCAAAAGACACAAAAGCTGCACCATCAGTTACAAAAACTTGGACTGGGAAGACCAGTCCATGATACTTCAAGATGACCTGTCTGAGTTACTGCAACACGAGTATGATCATTTGGACGGCATCCTCGCAGTTGCAAGAGCGCTTGATGGGCAATCCTTAGCCCTCAAGAGCCAAAAGCGATCTCTGAACTCGGAGCCATCTTGAAAGACCACCCTTCTGAGAGCCGATATGTCTTGAAATGACGCCAGACACAAGGCATAGGGCATAAGGACTGCCAATTCTTTGGCAACTCAGTACCTTGTACCTTGTGCCTTATGCTTTGCCGCATAAAACATTTCATAGTTAAGTTAGTAAACTATGCAAGCAAGGAGAAGACCATCATGTCCAAGCAATACGAGCATCTTGAGACCAAGCTGATCCATGCTGGTGAACCCGAACCGCTCATCGAGGGAGCCGTCAGCATGCCCATCTTTCAATCTGCTATGTTTGAGTACCGGGGGGAAACAAGCTACGACGACCTCAGATATATTCGCCTGAACAACACCCCGAACCACGCTGCCCTCCATCAGAAGCTGGCGGCCCTGGAAAATGCTGAGGCGGCTCTCGTCACGGCCAGCGGTATGGCAGCGATCTCAACGACCCTTTTGACCATGCTCTCATCGGGGGATCATTTCCTCTCCCAGGACTGTCTCTACGGCGGGACCCACGATTTCCTCACAAGGGATCTGCCGGGCTTGCACATATCCTATGACTTTATTGAAGGCGAGGATACAGGGTCCTGGAAAGCCAAGTTGAAATCCAATACCAAGGCGATCTATGTTGAAACCATGACCAATCCCCTCCTCCAGGTAGCCGATCTCGGGGCAGTGGTTGCTTTCGCCAAAGCTCACGGCCTCGTTTCGATCATAGACAACACCTTTGCGAGTCCCATCAATTTCAGGCCCCCTGAGCAGGGATTCGACCTCTCGATCCACAGCTGCACCAAGTACATCAACGGCCATTCGGATATTGTAGCCGGGGCCATCATCGGCCGCGCCGATTTAATCGAAAAAATCACCCACAAACTCAATCACCTGGGTGGGTCCCTCGACCCCCATGCCTGTTTCCTGCTTCACCGGGGCATGAAGACCCTTGCTGTACGAATGATGTACCAGAATGAGAGTGCCCTCAAAATAGCACGATTTCTGGAAGCTCACCCCGCCGTTGCAAAGGTCAACTATCCGGGCCTCGAAAGCCATCCTGCCCACCTGAGGGCGCGGAAACTCTTCAACGGTTTCAGCGGGATGCTGAGTTTCGAAATGAAAGGCGGTGTGGAAGCTGCGGAGCGTTTCATGCAAAACACGGCTCTGCCCATCATTGCGCCCAGCCTTGGAGGCATCGAAACCCTGGTGACAAGGCCGGCGACGACATCTCATTCTGGTATGGCGCCTGAAGAGCGACGTCGCCTGGGCATCTCGGACAGCTTGATTCGATTGTCTGTGGGCATAGAATCGACGCAAGATCTTATCGACGATTTCAGGCACGCCCTTGAAGCGTAGTGCCTCGATCCATAAATTCGATGACGACGTATTCATTCACTCAGGGCGAAGTGCTGTATGGACTATCACACAGCTCGCCCAAATAGAAATACGGTACGGTATTTGCGAGTCGAAGCACTCAGGAGAGTTTTCCCATGATGATCCGCAAAATAGGCGCCATTGGTCGAACGTATCGCCACATGGAGCGTTACGTAGAGATCCTGACTGTCTTGTTTAAGTTCGGTTTTGGTGACGTTATTAACAGTCTCAAAATTGAACAGTACCTGGATTTGGGCCGGCGCGTCTTTTCCGGCAAGGACCGGGAGAGGCTGGAAGCCCTCTCAAGACCGGAGCGTCTGCGTATGGCCCTCGAAGAGCTGGGGCCCACGTTTATCAAGCTCGGACAGGTACTCAGTGCCCGGGCCGATCTGCTGCCCGATGATTTTATTCATGAACTGACCAAGCTTCAAGATGAGGTCCCCCCCGTTCCTTATGAGGACGTGGAAAAGGTCCTTGCTGCGGAACTCAAGGGCACCCAATCAGAAGTGTTCCGAGAGGTTGATAAGGATGCGTTGGCAGGGGCATCCATCGGCCAAGTCCACCTCGCCCACCTCGCCGACGGTGAGCCGGTCGCAATCAAGATTCAGCGACCCGGGATAAGACGAACCGTGGAAGTGGACCTAGAGATTCTCTTCCATCTCGCCACCCTGATGGAAAAGCACCTCGAGGGCTGGGACTTCCACCGGCCGACCAGAATCGTCGAAGAATTCGCCCACATTATGGGAAGGGAGCTGGACTACACCGTTGAGGCGGTCAACATGGAACACTTCGCCTCTCTCTTCCTTGACGACCGCGACGTCTATGTTCCCAAGGTTTTCAGGGAAGCCACCACGTCAAGGGTGCTCACCATGGAGTATATCGACGGCATCAAATCTTCCTCTCTGGATCTTCTCCGAAGCCGCGGTTACGATCTGGCCGAGATCGCCCATCGCGGCGGCGATCTGATCCTCAAGCAGATATTCGTGCATGGCTTCTTTCACGCCGATCCCCATCCTGGAAATCTCCTGATTCTGCCGCAAAACGTCATCTGCTTTCTCGATATGGGCATGGTGGGCCGCCTGGACCGTGAAAGCCGGGAAGACCTCGCCGACCTGTTGATGGGTCTCGCAAAACGGGATGCTTCAGCCGTGACGGACGCCCTCTTGACCATCACGTTGTGGGACACGGAACCTGATCGCCACGTCCTCGAGCGCGATGTGAGCGAGTTCATGGACAGGCACTTTTACAAGCCTCTTAAAGAACTGGAGTTTGGGAAACTCATTCACCAACTTTTCGACATGGCATCCAGACACCATCTCCGCCTGCCGCCGGACATCTTGTTTCTTATAAAGGTCTTTAACGCATTGGAGAGCCTGGGTCGCGGACTGGATCCGGATTTCGATATCATTGAAAGGGCGGCCCCCTTTGTCGGGCGAGTCCAGAGAGAGCGATTGCAGCCTCGCCGACTCGCCGAAGACCTCATCGGTTACAGCGCCCAGCTCATCCGTCTGGCCAAAACGATTCCTAATGACATACAGGCGACCCTGAAACTGGCAAGACAAGGGAAACTCAAGATCGGTTTTGAGCACAAGGGGCTCGAGCCCTTACTCACAACCCTGGATCGGACCAGCAACCGGCTCGCTTTTGCCGTTGTCATCGCCTCCCTGATCATAGGTTCCTCTCTCGTCATCCATGCCGACATCCCTCCAAAATGGCATGACGTGCCGCTCATTGGTCTTGCCGGATACGTCGTTGCCGGCGTTATGGGCTTCTGGCTTCTCGTGTCTATCCTCAGGCGGGGCCGGATGTAAAATCCATCACGAAAACGGAGAATCTACAAAACACCAAATCATTTTCTTTTTCGTGCTTCCATGTTTTCCCGTTTTAGTGATTATATTAGTTGATGATGAGTAAAAGGAACCCGAATCCCGAGGTCATCCGCATCAAGGGTGCCCGTCAACATAATCTGAAGAACCTGGATCTGGAAATCCCTCTGAACCGCATCACTGTCATCACCGGGTTGAGCGGTTCTGGAAAGTCATCTCTTGCCTTTGATACGCTGTACGCGGAGGGGCAGCGCCGATACGTTGAGACCTTCTCTCCTTACGCCCGTCAGTTCATGGAACGCATGGACCGACCGCAGGTGGATCGGATCGAAAATATCCCCCCTGCCATCGCCATCGACCGGAAGGACCCGGTGCGTACCGCCCGCTCTACCGTGGGCACGATGACGGAACTCACCGATTACGTCAAACTCCTCTATGCCCGTGTAGGCCAGCTCCACTGCAAGGGGTGTGGCAAACCTGTGTTCCCCGAAACCCCAGAGCATATTTGGGAAAAACTCCTAAGCCTCCCCCAAGGAACCGAAGTCATCATCACCTTCCCCTCTTCAGCGAACGGTGCTCCTCCAGATCAATGGCTGAAAGATCTAGGTCGAACGGGCTTTGGCCGTCTCTACCAGGACGGTCAGATCAGGCGAATAGAGAAATGGGAGCCCGAAGACGGAGATCAGGAAATCCATGTGGTCGTAGACCGGCTCTTCTTCCAGGTCTCTGATCGTAAGAGGATTGTGGATTCCCTGGAACAGGCCTTTCGTTTTGGGGGAGGACGCTTGGACCTGTGGACCAAACCTCCCCAAAAACGATCACACCCGGGCAAGGTGGAAAGGCGAGAAAATCACCTTTCCTTCAGCAACAGACTTGAATGCGCTGAATGCAACATTCCTTACAGGGGCCCCCTCCCTAACCTCTTCTCCTTCAACAGCCCCATCGGGGCCTGTGAGACATGTCGCGGCTTCGGTCGGAATTTGGACATCGACCTGGATCTCGTGATCCCGAATCCCTCGCTTTCCCTTGCGGAGGGAGCAATCAAGCCCTGGGGAGGGCGTAAGGAGGACCGCCTCGAGTACGATGATCTGAGGGCCTTTTGCAGGCGCAAGAAGATCCCCATGCATGTCCCTTTTCAAGCGCTCTCTCGCGCCCAGAAAAGGGCCATCATCGAAGGAGACGATTACTATTACGGCATCCGGGGCTTCTTCAGTTGGCTCGAGACCAAGACCTACAAGATGCATGTCCGGGTCTATCTCTCCCGCTACAGAAGCACCGTGACCTGCCCCGATTGTGGCGGCACGCGTTTCAAGGAAGATACGCTCCTGTATCGTGTGGGCAGGTTAAACATCGGCCAGGTCTATGCCCTGAGTGTAGCGGGAGCGGCTGAGTTCTTTGAAAACCTTCAGGTTCCGTCAGAGGACAAGGCCGCGCAACTCATCCTTGACGAAATCCGCAGCCGGCTCCATTACCTCCAGGAGGTGGGCCTCGAGTATCTCACCCTGGATCGCCAGTCACGTTCCCTTTCCGGTGGTGAAGTACAACGCGTGGCCCTCACCTCCGCTCTGGGCTCCTCTCTGGTCAACAGCCTCTATATCCTGGATGAGCCGAGTATCGGCCTGCACCCCCGGGACAACCATCGCCTGATCCGAATCCTCAAGGGCCTTAGGGACCTTCAGAACACCGTCGTTGTTGTGGAGCACGACCCCGAGATTATCAGCCAGAGCGACCTCCTTCTGGACCTGGGACCGGGAGCCGGAGAAAAGGGCGGAGAGGTCATGTACTTCGGTCCCACGATGAAGGTCACACGCTCCCTGACCGGGCAATACCTCAAGGGCAAGCGCTTCATCCCTGTCCCCGCCACACGACGAAAGCCCAGGAAAGGGCGGTGGCTCCTGATCAAGGGAGCCGCTGAAAACAACCTGAAGCGAATCGAGGTCAAGGTTCCCCTGGGTCTCTTTGTGTGCCTCACAGGGGTTTCAGGTTCTGGCAAGTCGACCCTTGCGGAAGAGGTCCTCTACAAGGGCCTCAAGCGATTGAAGGGAGACCCCCAGGGCCGACCCGGTCGCTACACCTCGATCCAAGGGTCGGAAAAGGTCGACAATGTGGTCCTTGTCGATCAGCGGCCCATCGGGCGGACTCCCAGGGCCAACCCCCTCACGTATATCAAGGCCATGGACCCCATTCGTCGCCTCCTCGCAAAAACGGGTGCCGCCCGCGCCCGGAGGCTCCAGCCAGGGCACTTCTCCTTCAACGTGGCAGGGGGTCGATGTGAGACCTGCCAGGGGGCCGGGTTTGAAAAAGTGGAGATGCAGTTCCTCTCCGACGTCTTTATCACATGCCCGGACTGCGAGGGAAGGCGTTTCAAGAAGAAGGTTCTGGAAATCCGTTACAAGGATAAGAATATAGACGACATCCTATCCATGACTATCGACCAGGGCATGGCCTTTTTTGAGGATCAACCAGCGCTGATCAACGCGCTCGAGCCCCTGGCCGAAGTCGGCCTCGGGTACATGCGGCTCGGCCAACCCATAAACACCCTCTCAGGCGGAGAGGCCCAGCGGCTCAAGCTTTCACAGTACCTCAGGACGAATCAGGGTCAGCCGCGACTCTTCATCTTTGACGAACCGACCACGGGGCTGCACTTTGAAGATACCCGGAGACTCATGGCCGCCCTTCAGAAACTGGTCGACCGGGGGAACACCGTTCTGGTCATCGAGCACAATATGGACGTGGTCAAGACGGCCGACTGGGTCATCGACCTTGGACCCGAAGGCGGGCAAGCCGGCGGCCGGGTGGTCGTGGCCGGGCCGCCGGAAAAGGTGGCTGGGCACAAGACGTCCCACACCGGGGCTTTCTTGAAGAAATATCTCCAAACCCACGGTCGTCTCGGTCTGGAGCCAGCATCTACCGGGGCCCCGTTTCCGGTTTCCTCAAGAATCACCCCTGAGATTGTGGTCAAAGGGGCCAAGGAACACAACCTCAAAGACCTGAGCCTAACTATCCCCCGGAAGCAGCTGGTGGTCGTGACCGGGGTTTCCGGGTCCGGAAAATCGACCCTTATCTTTGACATCCTCTTTGCCGAAGGTCAGCGCCGCTACCTCGAAAGCCTCGCTCCTTACGTCCGTCAATATGTGAGGGTGCTCGAACGTCCGGAAGTGGACGCCGTCTCAGGGCTCTCCCCAACGGTCGCCATTCAGCAGCGCATTGCTTCCGCCAGTCAGCGCTCCACCGTGGCCACCCTCACAGAGACCTATCACTTCCTCAGGCTCCTCTTCAGCAAGCTCGGCGCCCAGCACTGCCCTGGCTGCGGCCGCAAGTTGAGCGCCCAGAACCCGGGTGAAATCCTCGCTCAGATACAGGATCGATACGAGTCAAGAAAGGCCCTGCTCCTTGCTCCAAAGGTGGCCGGCCGCAAGGGTTTTCACAAAGAGCTCCTGGCAAGGGCCTTGAAGAAGGGCTACAGGGAGGCCCGAATCGACGGACAGGTCGTGCCTCTGACTGAAGATATGGCCCTGAGCCGGTACCACGAGCACAACATTGACCTGGTAGTCGGAAGGCTCCCCGGCAGAGACCTCCAGCGGATGGTCACGCAGGCCCTCCAGGAAGGGGGCGGGAACCTCATCCTCATTGACCAAAGCGGGCATGAAGAGATCTTCAGCCTGAAGGGGATCTGTCCCCTCTGCGGCATCGGACTCCAACCCCTCGACCCAAGGCTCTTCTCTTTCAACAGCAGACAGGGGGCCTGCGTCCGGTGCGACGGGCTGGGGCGCATCGGCTCGTCAAATAATCACAGGCCCACGATCTGTCCCAGGTGCCAGGGCAGCCGCCTCAAACCCCAGGCCCTCAGTGTGAAGGTCCACGGCTACTCCATATGGGATACCGTTCGGAGACCGGCGAAGGCCGTCTATGAGATCCTCAAAAGGTTTACTTTTGCCGGTGATGAGGCGCCTATAGCCTTGCCTATCATGAGTGAGATCCTGTCCCGTCTCTCTTTCCTGAATCGTCTCGGTCTCTCTTACCTCTCTCTCAGTCGAAGCGGGGACACCCTTTCAGGCGGCGAGGCCCAGCGCATCCGCTTGGCTGCCCAGCTCGGCTCCAATTTGACCGGGGTCTCCTATATTCTGGATGAACCCACCATCGGGCTTCACCCGCGCGACAACCGCATCCTTCTCGGGGCCCTGCGGGAACTCAAAGACCGGGGAAATTCCGTCCTGGTTGTGGAACATGACGAAGAGACCATACGCGAAGCAGACCATATTGTCGATCTTGGGCCTGGAGCGGGCCAGGCTGGAGGACAACTGGTCGGTTCAGGCACCCTGGCCGAGCTCAAGAAGATCTCCGCCTCCGTCACGGGTGCGTTCTTTGACGGCCACCCTCACGAGATGACCTCACACCTCCGTCCTTACAAGAACCAGCCCGTGCTCAGAGTCCTAGGAGCCACGGAACACAACCTGAAAGAGATCGACATCGATTTCCCTGTGGGGAGCCTGATCTGTGTGACCGGTGTCTCGGGCTCGGGAAAATCAACCCTCCTCAAGGAGACCCTGTACAAGGGGCTCCTGAATCGCCTGTTGAAACGCAGAGATTTTGCCGGGGCCTGTAAAGGGATCGAAGGCTGGGAGGCCCTGGACCGCGTCCTTGAAGTGGATCACAGCCCCATTGGGCGAACACCGCGATCCGTCCCTGCCAGTTACGTGGGCTTTCTCCCAGAGATTCGGAAGCTCCTGGCCATGACGCCCCGTGCCCGCGCAAGGGGCTACCGGCCGGGGCGATTTTCCTTCAACCTTGGCGGCGGTCGATGCGAGGCCTGCAAGGGCCACGGCTCCATCAAGGTGGTGATGAGCTTTCTCCCCGACGTCTATGTCCATTGCGATGCATGCGACGGCAAGCGGTTCAACCATGAGACCCTGGATATCACCTATAAGACAAAAAGTATTGCAGAGATCCTGGATTTCACCTTTGAAGAGGCAGTCGACTTCTTTGCAGCCATTCCAGCGATTCGCCGGGCCGTGGACATGGTCTGTCGCATCGGCCTCGGTTACATCCGCCTGGGGCAGCCCAGCCCCACCCTCTCAGGAGGTGAGGCCCAACGAATCAAACTGGCCGAAGAACTGGCCAAGCCCTCCCGGGGACGCACCCTTTACATCCTGGATGAGCCCACCACAGGATTACACATCGCCGACGTCCAGAACCTGGTCGGTGTCCTTCAGGCCCTGGTGGATCAGGGAAACACGGTGGCTGTCATCGAGCACAACATGGAGTTGATCAAGGAGGCTGACTACGTCATCGATCTCGGCCCGGAAGGGGGTGATGGCGGAGGATGCGTTGTGGCAACCGGATCCCCTCCGGAGATCGTTGCACACCAAAACGGATCTTACACGGCTAAGTACCTCAAAAAATACCTCAACGCTTGATAGGGACTTGAAAAGAACAGGCGATGCCGATCCCAAAACGCCTGCACCAGTTGCTTGATTTCCCTCACTCTTTCTGCCTTTTCAGTCGTCTCCGCCTTCATTCATCTATCCCTTCTTGCAAAATGCTTCTCGAAGAGTTCTTCAGGCAGAGAAAGCGTTACATTCTGTCTTTCTATAGGCCCCACCACGTTTGTTTTATGATTGAAAACAAGACCATCACCCATTCACGTCAAATTCAATTCTATAGTCCGCCAGATATCCTATAAAGCTTGACAACCTTCCCCCAAAAACAATAAGGTTCTCGCGTTGAACCACCAATACACAGGGGTAGAAGGCTATGAAACTGCATGAGTATCAGGCCAAGGAGATATTCAGGAAGTTCGAGATTCCCGTGCCGCAAGGCTGGGTCGCGACGTCGGCGGATGAGGCTGTCAAGGCGGCTGAAAATCTGAGTGGCCCACCCTGGGTGGTCAAAGCACAGGTTCACGCAGGCGGCCGCGGTAAAGGTGGCGGTGTCAGGGTTGTCCATGCAATTGATGAAGTCCAAAGCGCCGCCGAGGCTATCCTGGAGACGCCATTGGTCACAAAGCAGACGGGTCCTGAAGGGAGAAAGGTCAATCAAGTTCTCGTTGAGGAAGGCGTTGAGATCGGTCAAGAGATTTACCTTGCCATGGTGATCGATAGATCAAGAGCCAGACCTGTGATGATCTTCAGCCCAGAAGGTGGCATGGAAATCGAAGAGGTGGCGGCGAGATCACCTGAACGGGTGCTCAAAGAATTTGTAGAACCCAATTTGGGCTGGATGCCTTATCAGGCCAGGAGACTTGCATACAGCCTAGATCCCCTTCCCGCACCGGAGACCGTGAAGGATCTGATCGCCATTATGGGTTGCTTGCACAAAACCTTCATAAGCCTGGATTGTTCTCTCGCTGAGATTAACCCTTTGGTCATCACAAAGCAGGGGAAGGCAGTGGCCATAGACGCCAAGATCAACATCGACGATAATGCCCTCATACGGCAAAAGGAGATGCACGCTCTTGATGATCCGCGAGAAAAAGATCCTCTTGACGTCAGGGCCGAGGAATACAACCTTAGCTACATTCGCCTGAATGGGAATATCGGAGCCATGGTCAATGGCGCCGGACTGGCCATGGCCACCATGGACGTGATCAAGCTGGCTGGTGCCGAGCCCGCCAACTTCCTGGATGTAGGAGGCGGCGCCAGTGAAGAGATGGTGAAGCGGGGTTTTGAAATCATCCTGGAGGACCCGAATGTCAAAGCCATCCTGATCAATATCTTTGGAGGGATCCTGAGATGCGACGTTCTGGCCAGGGGGGTCCTTGCCGCGGCCGAGAAGACCGACATCAGGGTGCCCATCATCGTCAGGCTGGAAGGCACCAACGTGGAGGAGGGCAGGAAGATACTTGAAGACTCGAACCTCGAGTTCCTGGTGGCTCGAACCATGGCGGAGGCGGCAGCCATGGTCACGCAGCAAGTATCAGGAAGTGCCTAAAGTGAGCTAGAGTGCCTAAAGTTGAGTCGTCGAAACTGAAGGCATTCCTAATCACGAATGGCCAATGACCAATCACGAATCATGAAATATCAAAGAGTGCCTACAGTGCCATTGGATGGGAAGGCCTCAAACCCTTACAAGTGACCAATATCAAATGACAAATGACGAATTTCCAATGACCAATCATGAGGTTGCGTTATGAGTGTACTGGTTGACGAAAACACGAGAGTGGTGGTTCAGGGAATTACCGGCAGAGAGGGGGCATTTCATACGAAACAGATGTTGGATTACGGAACCGTGGTCGCAGCCGGCATGACCCCTGGTAAGGGAGGCCAGAGGGTCGAAGGGGTTCCGGTTTTCAATTCGGTCCATGAGGCTGTGCAAAGTGAGGGGGTCAACGCCTCCTGTATCTTTGTCCCCCCTCTTTTTGCGGCTGACGCCATTATGGAAAGCGCCTCCGAAGGCCTGGATGTGATCGTCTGCATTACGGAAGGAATCCCGAACCTTGATATGGTCAAGGTGGCGAGCTTCCTGGAGCACAAGAATTGCGTCCTCATCGGACCTAACTGTCCGGGGATCATCTCCCCTGAGAAGACCAAGGTCGGTATTATGCCCGGTTATATCCACAAGCGTGGAGGCATTGGCGTGATTTCTCGGAGTGGCACCCTCACCTACGAGGTGGTTGATCAGCTGACAAAAGCCGGTCTTGGCCAATCCACTTGTATCGGTATCGGGGGTGATGCCATTATCGGGACCAGCTTTATAGACCATCTCAAGCTTTTCAAAGAGGATCCTGAAACAGAAGGTGTGGTCATCATCGGCGAAATCGGCGGCTCAGCTGAGGAGGAAGCCGCCGAATACATCCGGGGCGAATTGCATAAACCGGTCATCGCCTTCATCGCTGGACAGACAGCACCCCCTGACAAACGGATGGGCCATGCTGGCGCTATTATCTCAGGAGGGAAAGGAAAGGCTGAGGATAAAATAAGGGCCCTTGAATCCGTTGGGATAACCGTGGCCCACAATCTTGGGAGGTTGGGTGAGAGGGCTATCGAAGTGATGCGTCAAGGCTAAAGAGACGAAAGCGCCTAGCTTGACTTAAACCCTTATCACTGATAGAATCCGAACATTAAGCCAAGACTTCGCTTTGACCGTTTTTCTCCCCCTTATTCCGATTCTCCTCCAGCGAAAGCTCAGGATCCTTTCACATTGAAGCAGGGCGCTAGGGAATAGCCACTTTTCCATGATTCCGGCCAGGAAACAAGATGAAAAAAATTGTAAACATGCAGGAGCTGATAGAGAATAAGAGGCAAAAGGAGCAACTGGAACGATACCGTGGAAGCGTTGAAACCGTTCAGAAGATAATCCAGTGCTCCTCCTGCCATTTCAGATGTGCCATGTGCGGACTTCGTCCCGAGACGACCGAAGCTTCGGAGGGTTCTCCAGCAAAGACCTCCGGACTCACGTTGTGCGAGGATTGCAAGGCTGAGTATGAGGAGTTCTTGGCCATTTCCAAGGGTGAAAAACAGCCAGACGTTTTCTGGCACAATAAGGAGTGGCTTGATATCTGGTCAGCCTGGCTAAATTATCGGAAGGCAATTACCGCCTTTGTGGCTTCCCCAGAATTCAAATTGCTCGTAGAAGAAATAAACAGTGACTCATAAACAGCGGAGGATTTAAATGTTCGGTATAGGCATGCCGGAGCTTATCATCATCCTGATCATCATCCTGATCATTTTCGGTGCGGGAAAACTTCCCGAGATAGGAAGTGGGATAGGAAGGGGTATTAAGAATTTTAAGAAGGCGACGCATGAAAAGCCTGAGGAAATCACCCCCCCAGAGGAAGAGGATGGCGAGACCAAAAACGAGACCTAAGCTAAGCCTCCCGCCCTTTAAGTTTCTGGCTCCGTAAATCCTGAATGATTCAGCTCTCAAAAAGGAATATCATCATCCGGTATAGATATAGGCTCCTCATCAGGGAAACGTTCTTCCACGGATTTCGCTTCCGCACCTTTCCTGGGGGCACCCAACATCTGCATATTTTGAGCGATGATTTCCGTGGTATAGCGTTTGTTCCCGTCACGGTCCTCCCAGGAACGCGTCTGTAACCTTCCCTCAACGTAGACCTGACTTCCTTTGTGCAAATATTCTCCGCATATCTCGCCCAAGCGCGCCCATGCGACGATCCTGTGCCATTCGGTACGTTCCCCTTTTTCTCCATCTTTGCTGGTCCATTGTTCATGTGTGGCAAGGCTAAAATTGGCAACGGCTCTGCCCCCAGGCGTATATCTTATTTCAGGATCCGCGCCGAGGTTCCCTATGAGAATCACCTTATTTATGCTTGCCATAACACGACCTCCTTGTGGAAAATTAGGGGTGGAAGGGAAGGGTTTTCAACGGGGGCTAAATTATCACAATCAATTTCAGCAGATCAAGACATTTAAGTGATTTACATATTGACTGGAGAGGGCTGAACATGTAAGCTACTGTTAATTCAAAAAAATTATGCTGTGCGGACATGAACTGTAGCTTCTTGCAAAGACTTTGACTGATTTAGACAGGATCTGACGTACCAAAAGAGAAAGATCCAAAACGAAAGCATAACCGATGAGCGTTACAAAAGGTTCTCCCATGCTGAAATTGATTCCCCTGGGAGGATTGGGCGAGATTGGCCTCAACATGATGGTCATGGAATATGATCAATATATCCTGGTCATAGACGCTGGCCTGATGTTTCCCGAAGAATACATGCCTGGTGTGGATGTGGTTATACCTGACATCCAATACCTGAAGGATCACAAGCAAAAGGTTAAATCCATCATCCTGACCCATGGCCATGAAGATCACATTGGCGCTATGCCCTTCTTTCTCAAGGATTTTAGTCTACCTGTTTTTGGGACAAGCTTTACGATAGAGCTATTAAAGGAAAAGCTTAGAGAGCATAACCTGCTGCAGAGCGCCACCCTACAGAAAATAAGGGCAGGAGACGTCACCAGATTCGGTCCTTTCAAAGTAGAATATATCCGGGTCAATCACAGTATTGTGGACGGGGTCGGCTTGGCTATGGAGACTCCAGCAGGGATGATCATCCACTCGGGTGATTTCAAAATTGATCAAACCCCTGTTAATGGTCAGTCCACAGATCTTGTCAGGTGTGCTCACTACGGTGAGCGAGGTGTTCTCGCCCTTCTTTCAGACTCCACCAATGTTGAAAAGGAAGGGTTTACCCTCAGCGAAAGAGAGGTGACGAGGACTTTGGAGAGCCTGTTCGAATCTTCCAAAGGCAGACTGATCGTAGGTGTATTTGCCTCCAATATCACC
>JASFTV010000044.1:0-15893 GCA_050050615.1 Desulfobacteraceae bacterium | reverse complement strand
ATGGAAATCCTTTCCACCGAGGAACTTAAAGCCGTAATAGCGCACGAAATGGGGCATGCCAAATACAAGCATATGCTCTTTTATGTTCTCTTCATCCTTGGATACGTGTTCGCATTACCTGGTTTCGTCGATCTCTACGATGCCTTTTTTTCTTTCTTGGCGACCCAACCTTTTTTTGTCAACCTTCTGGAGAGCGGTAAATCCGAGACTGTGGATCGGGTTTATCTTTCTCTTCTTCTTATCGCTTTGGTCACAGCCATCCTGATCTATTTCCGATATGTGATGGGTTTTTTCATGCGCCACTTTGAACGCCAGGCAGATCTTTACTCCGCCGTCACCATGGGAAACCCCAGGCCTACAATCAGCTCGCTGGAAAAGATCGCATTGCTGAGCGGCAAGATCCGGGATCTACCCAGTTGGCATCATTTCAGTATCAAGGAAAGGGTTGATTGCCTTTGGCGCGTCTTGAGTAATCCCATGCTGGTGAAAAAACACAACCGGTTCGTTGCTTTCTCTTTTGGGATCTATTTCATCATCATGGCCGGCGGGGGTTACCTCCTGAATTTTAGTCCCCTGAAGGAAAGCCTCACTTACCGTTTGGTCGGCAAAGCGCTCCATCAACAACTGCTCAATAACCCAAACAACATCTCACTATATCAGAATCTGGCCATGATCTACCACAAGATGGAGAATTACAAAGAGGCGATCAGGACCTATGAACAACTCATCCGCCTGGACGAAAACCAGGCTGTCGCTCTGAACAACCTCGCATGGCTGTTGGTAACGGTCCCGGATGAGTCATTAAGAGATAAAGCGCGGGCTTTAGATCTCGCAAAGAGGGCGGTTGCTTTGGACAGATCCTCGATATTCCTTGATACCCTTGCAGAGGTGTTCTACGCCAACGGTATGCTCCCTGAAGCGGTAGGGAGCATCAAAGAAGCGATATCTCTTGCAGAGGAAGGAAAGGAATACTATGAGAAGCAACTGAGAAGATTTACAGGGAAGGTGGACCACGAACAGCAGTAACGAGCAACAGCTCTCACAAAGAATTCACGGTGAGGCAAGGTTCGCATATTTTCGCTTGATTTTTGGCCCAACAATATCTTATGGTGCCCGCTAAATATGGACCGAGTCCGAAGTCCCGGTTGACTTCTTGCTGAAAGATCGTCTTCTTTGCCAGAGTGGCAACCTGAGGCTTAGGGCTGTGATCGGCAGTCTTGGAAAGGAGGTTTGCGTCTTGGCAGATGGTATCGTAAAGTGGTTTAGTAACAAGAAGGGATTTGGTTTTATTTCCCAGGAGAGCGGTCCTGACATATTCGTTCATTATTCCTCAATCAACACGCCCGGATTTAAGACCCTTGCCGAGGGTGATCAGGTGCGTTTTGATGTGGAAGAGAGCGACCGAGGCCCTGTGGCAAAAAACGTCACTAAGCTATAATCGAAACTGAAAGGAGCTATTGCGGGCATCTCGCTTCTTGTAGCGAGATGCCCTTTTATTCCTTCCAAACTGCTAAAGTAATCCGGCTCAAAGGTCCCTTCTCCCATGGAGAGGATGTCGAAGACATATGATAAACGACCAGAACATACATCGCCTGATTTCCGAAGGCAAAGAGATCATCCTTATTGGAACGGCTCACATTTCCAAAGAGAGTACCGATCTGGTAAGGCATCTCATTGAAGAGGAGAGGCCAGAAACCGTGTGTGTCGAACTCTGCCAGTCCAGGTATGAATCGATAACGCAAAGGAAACAATGGCAAAATACGGATCTTCTGAAGGTCATCAAGGAAAAAAAGGCCTTCCTCCTCCTGTCGAATCTCATGCTGGCCAGTTTCCAGAAGAGACTAGGGGATAAGCTGGGCATCAAACCAGGAGAAGAAATGATACAGGCCATTCAGGCGGCAGAGGCTGCGGGAGCCGGTCTCCATTTGGCGGACAGGGAAATACGCATTACCCTATCACGGACCTGGCGTCTCATGGGTTTGTGGACAAAGATCAAGCTGTTGGCCCAATTCCTGACTTCTTTGGGAGAGATGGACGGTATCAAGCAAGAGGACATCGAGGCCCTCAAAAAGAGAGATGTTCTTGAGACGCTCCTTACCGAAATCGGGGAGTCCCTCCCTGAGTTAAGGCGTATTTTGATCGACGAGAGAGACCAATACCTGGCTCACAAAATCAGAACGGCGCCAGGTAAAAAGATTGTCGCAGTCATCGGAGCTGGCCACATTCCCGGTGTACAAAGTTACTGGGAAAAGCGTGTTGATATCGAATCGCTCGAGCAGATGCCGCCCAGAGGAAAGCTTTCCACTGTCTTGAAGTGGGGGATTCCGGCCCTCATCATCGGACTGATCATCGCGGGGTTTTTCACCGCTGGAAAGGTTAAAGCGGCTCACATGATTAAATGGTGGTTCTTGGCAAATGCCACCCTGGCGGGCGTTGGGGCTGGCATCGCACTGGGGCATCCACTGACAATCCTCTCGGCGATCGTCGCTTCCCCGCTCACGTCGCTGAATCCAATGATTGCAGCCGGCTGGGTTGCTGGTCTCGTCGAGGTGATCATGGGAAGACCCAAAGTCAAAGACTTTGAAAGGCTCCCCGAAGACATCTCTTCCCTGAAAGGATTCTGGAGAAACAAGATCACACGGATTTTGATGGTCGTGGTGTTTACCAACCTGGGCAGCTCCCTGGGTACCTTTGTGGCCATCCCTTTGATGGTTAAGGTCTTAACCTGAGTCACTCCTGTCTAAAATAAATCGAAAACACGCTTTTCAACGAATTAAATGCCTGTTTTTACGGGATGCGCCGCGGTTCCCGAAAATTAGGTTTCCATGAGCCCCGAGCCGCGAGCCATGGGGGGTCTCTTTTCAAAAGCGAAACGCCGGTGCCCGATAATCAGCATTGACCACGGGTGAGGCCCCGCAGGTGCGGGACAGGCGGGCGGAAGGCCTCCGGGGAAGGCGGATGAGCTTGTAAGGCCTCTTATTTACGCCAGTATTCAGGAATTAACAGGACGATCACCGTGTAGATCTCCAAACGTCCCAAAAGCATGCAGAATATCAATACCCACTTTCCGATCGCGGGCACGGTTAGGTAATTGCTCGCAGGGCCCACCGAGCCTAGGCCAGGACCAACGTTGAAAATGCAGGCTGCCACCGAGGCAAAGGCGGAGATCATATCCAGCCCGAGGACTGCCATGATCATGGCCGAGACCACGAAAAGTCCGAGATAAAGGATGAAAAAACCCCAAATGCTGCTCAGCACGTCCGAGGGCACAGGTTTGCCCCCTAGCTTTACAGTGGTGACCGCATGGGGGTGGATGATCCTGAAGATCTCTTGATAGGCGTGTTTGGCAAGAAGCATAATGCGCATCGTTTTCATGCCCCCTCCAGTGGAGCCGGCCATACCACCCAAAAACATGCAGAGCAGGATGAGGTTTCGGGAAAAGGAGGGCCACGTGTCATAATCGGTTGTGACAAAGCCTGTGGTGGTGATAATGGAAGATACCTGAAAGCTGGCATAACGTAAGGCCTTTGCCACGGAATCGTAAACGGCCCCATAGATATTAAAAGTGACAATGATGATAAAAAGCCCCACCATCGTGAGGAAGAACCGGCATTCAGGATCCTTGGCGAAGACCCTAAGATCCCCTCTGATCAACTTGTAGTGAAGAGAGAAATTGATGCCGGCAAGGAGCATGAAGACGATGATGACCCCGTCAAAATAGGGGCTATTATAATGGGCGATACTGGCATTCTTTGGAGAGAAGCCGCCGGTTGGCATGGTACAGAAGGTGTGGCACACGGCCTCAAAAAGAGACATGCCGCCTCCGAAGAGCAACATAATCTCCGCGGCTGTAATTAATATATAGACCTTCCACAGTGTTTTTGCCGTGTCGGATATCCTTGGCTTCAACTTGTCCACAACCGGACTCGGGATTTCCGCCTTGTAAAGCTGCATCCCTCCGATCCCGAGAAAAGGGAGGATAGCAATGGAAAGGACGATGATTCCCATACCACCAAACCATTGGGTGATACTTCTCCACATGAGAATGCCTTTGGGAAGTTCCTCGATGCCCGATAGAATGGAGGCTCCTGTTGTTGTAAAGCCGGAGATTGATTCAAAATAGGCATCGGTAAAGTCGGCGATGGAACCGGAAAGCAAAAAGGGAATGGATCCAACCAGTCCCGCTGCAAGCCAGCCCAAGGTTACGATGGCGACGCCATCACGGTGGCTAAGGTGCGGCTCTTCTGCCCTTCTTGTTGCAACAAAAAGAAGAAGACCCAATCCAGAGGTAATGAACATGGAATATAATAGAGCCGAAGTGCTGCTGTCCTTGTAGATGAGAGAGACGGCCAGCGGGGCAGCCATGGATACGCCCAAGAAGAAAATCAGGATTCCGATAAACCGAAGGACGCGTTGAACATGCATTAGAAGTAATCCAGTTTAACAGTGAGTAGCTTTTCCAGTTTGGGTATAACCTTCTGAAGAGCAAGAATGATGAGGCGGTCTTTTGGCTTGATTACACTGTCGCCACGGGGAATAATAATCTTTTCGCCGCGGACAACAGCTCCCACAAGCGCCCCTTTGGGAAACTTCACCTGGGAGAGAGGAAGTTTGACAATATCGGAGGTTTCCAGGGCCTCCGCTTCAATGGCCTCAGCATGCTCCCCTTTCAACGGGGCCACAGAGATGATCCTCCCTCGCCTGATGTACTGAAGGATGGCCCTTATAGCAGAAAGCCTTGAACTGACGACGGTATCTATACCGATGGCTGAGACCAGTGGAATGTAGCTCAGCTTGTTGATCCGCGTTATATTCTTTTTCGCACCGAGTCCTTTGGCGAGGAGTGAGATAAGGACGTTGCTTTCTTCATCCCCCGTGATGGCCACCATGAAATCCACATCGCTGATATTTTCTTCCTGAAGCAGATTTCTATCTGTGCCGTCGCCGTTGATGACGATAACCCTTTCCAGTTTTTCAGCCAGAGTGGCACACCTCTGGTTATCTTTATCTATGATTTTGACGTTTAGCTTTGTCTGGTCCAAGGCAAGGGCCAGTGCGCTTCCGGTTTCCCCAGCACCGACGATGATAACCCTTCTTACCTCTTCCTCATCTAAATTGAAGAAACCGAATTCATGGGGCAGATCATCCGCGCGCACGACCAGATAAAGCAAGTCGTTGCCACGAATGGTATCCTCCCCATGAGGAATAAAGACCTGTTCCCCACGGACAATGGCCCCAACAAGCAACCTCCCTTCTATGCCTTTGAAAGAGAGGAGCTGCCTGCCTGCATACGGGGAATCTGGTTTAACGGTTATGCCGATCAACTTAACACGTCCGTCCACAAAATCGATCACATCAGAGGCTCCAGGAACCATCATAAGATTGCGAATGGTTTCAACAAGAACGGACTCTGGATTGATAATTTGGTCGATACCGAGAAGCTCCTGGGTAAAGAGCTCTTTTTCTTTCAAATATTCCTGGCTGCGTACTCGAGCCACCTTAAGGATATATGGATTCAGGTTTCGGGCAAGCAAACAGGCGATCAAATTGACCTCATCACTGTCGGTGGCGGCAACCAGCATGTCTGCCTCTTTGATGCCGGACGTTCTGAGCATTGCAGGGCTGGTTCCGGACCCTAAAATCGCTTGGACATCCAAGTCCTCAGTAATACGCCTAATCTTTTCTGGGTCCTTATCGATCAGGAAAACGTCCTGGTTTTCCTCAGAAAGCTTTTCGGCGATATGGAAGCCCACCTCGCCCGCGCCGACGATGATGATTTTCATCGGTCTTTCTCCCTTTTGTAAGTCCTTTGGGCAATTCTAGATGATTATGAATCCAAGGGGATTCAAGTCCCTCTTATATAATCTGGGTTCCGGGGCACTCAAGGGCTAGCAGCCTTATCCCTTCGCAAATCAGAAGGTGAACAACTCTGAACGCTAAGCCGGCCATGTAGAGTCAACCCATGGAAACACCATTGGACAATTTCATATGAGACTTACGCCCGCATCTTTAGCGGACAGGGACAGAAAAGTCAATATCTATAGCAGGTCCCCCGTTGAGCCGAGAGGATCGTATCCTGGATACACAAAATTCTAACCGGACACTGGTGAATGGAGAGGAAATGGCGGACGGCAGCCCTTGTGTTGGGGAGAAGATGAAGAACGGCATTGAGAGATGGGCTTTGCGGGTTGACCATTTTGATGCGATCAAGGATCATGAATTTCTATAGACAACAGCAGGTCATGATGATAAGGTAGCCGCCGAAATAGATCGAAGAAAGTCTCAAATAGAGTGGATTTTCAGGAGTGAAAAGAAAGGGATGATGCAAGAGATCGCCGTTGTTGATAATGCAAATGAGCTCATAAAATATGTTGATAAATTCTCTGGAACCGCCATCCTTGTTATTGGGGATATCATTATGGATGAATATATCTGGGGTGATGTCTCACGCATCTCTCCGGAAGCCCCTGTGCCGGTGGTCCAGGTTCATGAAGAAACGAAAATGCTTGGAGGAGCCGCAAATGTGATCAACAACATTGAGTCTCTCGGCGGCAAAGCCTTTCTTTGCGGGGTCATAGGAGATGATGGGACAGGCTTAGAGATCCTTGATAGAGTCAAAAGCGAGGGTTTTGCTACGGATGGGATCGTTGTCGAACGAAACAGACCAACCAGTGTTAAAACAAGAATAGTTGCACACAATCAACAGGTGGTCCGATTTGACCGAGAAAGTCGAAAGCGGATCCAGGACGAAAGCATAGAAAAGCTTCTTGCCTTTGTTCGAGAGATGCGGCGTGATATTGATGCCGTTGTGGTTGCCGATTATGGCAAGGGAGTCATCTCTGCCGAGTTGATGAGGGGACTCAGGCATCTAATAAAGGATTCAGATGTCATTCTCGGTGTGGATCCGAAGACGGGCAATTTCGAATACTACCACGACACTGATGTCATAACCCCGAACCACCATGAGGCAGGCGCTTTCAGCCGAATAGAGATCATCGATGAAGATACTTTAATCCAGGCGGGAATGCTGATGCTCGAAGAACTGAACTGTCGCTGTATCCTTGTTACACAGGGCAAAGAAGGTATGACGCTTTTTGAAAAGGGCGGAGAAATTAGCCATATTCCCACTGTCGCCAGGAAAGTTTTTGACGTTACAGGAGCGGGAGATACGGTGATCAGCGCCTTTTGCCTTGGTTTAGCGGCGGGCATGGATCTAAAATCAGCAGCGGTCATTTCTAATTTTGCCGCTGGTATCGTGGTCGGGGAAGTTGGAACGTCAGCCGTTAAGGCTGAAGAACTCAAGAAGGTCATTCGAAACCGGGCAAAGTGATGATTTTTCTCAAGAGGGGTCAGCGTATTTATTGATGGCTTATGAAAAGAGTTTTTTCTGCGTCCACGCCTTGAGACGGAAGCGACCTTGAAATTTGATAAGACGGATCCCAGAATATGAGCGACCGCTCCGGGGTCAGTTCCCATGAGTACCCCATCTGAAGCAGAAGATGTCAAACTGATATGCAGTCTCTTTTCGCGGCATGAGGCACTCATTGACAGGGTCATTGCCGAACTGGAAGAGATGTTCGGTCCCACAGATTGGACAAGCCCTAAACTCTTTTTTGACAGGACGAGATATTATCAAAGGGAGATGGGTTGGCCACTCCACCGCCGCTTTCTTGCCTTTAGGAGGCTGATCAGGCCTGAGCATATTGTTGAGATAAAGCTTAGAACAGACCATTTGGAGAACCAGTACCTAAAAGATGGAAAAAGAGATATCAATATCGATCCTGGTTACATTTCGCTTGAAAGGGTCATTCTGGCTACGGGCAAGAACTACACACACCGAATCTACCTCTCAAACGGTATCTACGCTGATTTGACCCTCATATTTCAAAAGGGAAGCTTCAGGGCCCTAGAATGGACATACAGGGATTATGCGGATCCTGAAATTATCACCCACTTTAACGAACTAAGGGCAAGGTACAAGCGACAGTTGAGGGGAATAGAGGATGGGTCCGCATCTGGAACAGGATCAAAAGAATTGGAGAGGAGATAGCCCGTGATCAGAAGTATGACAGGCTATGGGCAAGGTGAATGCACGCTGGGAGAGAGGAGATTTGTGGCCGAGCTTAAATCGGTCAACTATCGCTACCGTGATACCATCATCCGACTTCCAAAAGCATTTCAAGCTATGGAGGATGAGATAAGAACCCAGATTGCATCCAGAATAACAAGGGGACGCATCGAGGTCTTCCTTCAGGTAGAAAAAGGTGCTGGTGAGTCGGAATATGAGTTGGAACTTAACCTTCCGCTCGTACGATCGTATTTCCAGATATTCAAGCAATTGAGTGAGGAGTTTGGGGTTGAACAAAAGGTAAGACCCGATGAACTCTGCCAGATGAGAGACGTGATCCTCGTTAAGCCGGAGGAGATCGATATTGATGAAGCACGGAGGGGTCTTCAGGAGGCATTAAGGTTAGCCCTCGACTCGTGCGATAAGATGAGGATTCAAGAGGGGAGGGCTATTCAAGAGGATTTCCTTAAGAGGCTTGAACTGATCGAAGCGTATCTCAAAGAGATTGAGGAGAGAGCTCCTTTTGTGGTGGAGGCATACAAAAGGAGGCTACAGGACAAAATTGATCATATATCTCATGACATTGAAATGGATGAAGACAGGCTATTACAGGAAGTTGCCATCTTTGCAGACAGGTGTGATATCACGGAAGAGATCGTCCGTACAAGAAGCCACCTAAAGCAGTTTCGGCACTATCTTTCCATTGAGGATGCGGTTGGTCGGAGACTGGATTTCTTGATGCAGGAGATCCACAGGGAGATTAATACGATGAGTGCTAAGGCCTCTGATTCATCCATCTCAGGCAAGACGGTAGAGATCAAGGCGGAACTGGAAAAACTAAGAGAACAGGTTCAGAACGTGGAATGAAAGGAGATATGGGTATGAGTCATAAGCTTCTCAACATCGGTTTTGGAAATTCGGTGGTTTCCAGGAGAGTCGTAGCCATCATTTCTCCCAGTGCAGCACCCATCAAGCGCCTGCGCGATGAAGCCCGTGAAGAGAAAAGGCTTATCGATGCGACTCAGGGAAGAAAGACGAGATCGGTTATTATCACGGACAGCAATCATATCATTCTATCGGCTATCCAGTCGGAAACGATCGCACTAAGGTTCAGCCCAGATGCCCGATTGATGAAAGAAGACCTAGAATAGTCATCATGCCCGGTCAAATCTATGTCATTTCTGGCCCGTCTGGAGCAGGGAAGTCTAGTGTCATTGGGCTCTTAAGAGAAAGTGTGACGGGCCTGGGATATAGCGTCTCTCATACAACGCGCAAGCCGAGAGGCGATGAGGTGAACGGCGTTGATTATCATTTTGTGGACAGAGAGACCTTCAAGAGGATGATTGAGAACGAAGATTTTGTAGAGTGGGCTGAAGTGTACGATGACTTCTACGGGACCTCTATATCCAGTCTGCGAAGCCAGACAGAACTTGGGCTTGATGTGATTATGGATGTGGACGTACAAGGCGCCAAGAATATGCGAAAGCATTTCAAGGAAAGCATTCTGATCTGTATTTTGCCTCCCTCATTTGAGGTGCTCGAAAACCGGTTAAAAGGGAGGGGTACGGACGACAGAAAGACCATACGTAAAAGGATCGAAAAGGCGGTCAAGGAAATTGAGAACTGTGTATGGTACGATTACCTCATCTTCAATGATGATCTCCAAGAGGCGGTGGAAGAAACGAAGTGCATTATTGTGTCTGAGCGATGTCGGCAATCCCGGCAGCTCCCCAAAGCAGAAAAGATTTTTGGTATAGTCTCTGCCTGATCAGCTTTTCCCTAGTCACCCAGGAAATTTCCATCCTTTGAGAAAATTGGTCCGAAATGGCGCGTCATTCTTGCCCAAAAACGAACCGGTGTTTCATGCCTCGCGCCCAGGTGCCCATGGGGATCTCATTTTCGGGAACCGTGGCGCATCCCGTAAAAACAGGCATTTACTAATGGGTACTTTAAGTACTCGACATCGGGTTTCATCGTGATGATGCCTTTTCTTCAATACCGAGGCTCCCGGGCTGGTCTTTTCTGCGACTTATCTACGGGGGAGTCTTGCCCCCTCCGAGGCGTAGGCTCTACGAGCCGGAGGCCCTCCGCATTCTCCGCCGTTGGCGGAGCTGCGGTTTCCCCCACAGACAAGTCGCGAAAAGGACGGCGCCCTCCCAGCCCCGCTATGAGGCAGCGGGATCTTCGACAGTCACTACAGAAAAGACTTCATGGTCCTGAGCATCAGCAGGGACCTTTCTCCGTAAACAATTAAATGCTCCCCTCAGTATTTTGGACAGCCGTGACAACGCGTATTTGGTAGGTTGAGCAAAGCTAGGAATCAAAAATGACGAGACTGTGACGGAGGTTTATTATCAGATCGAAAGAGAAGCACAAATTGGTTTTTATTCCTGGCTTTCATGCAGTGAGGGAGACTTTGCTCAAAGGCCAGAGCAAGATCCACGAGGTATGGGTCGCAGAGGACAAGAAAGGAGCGAGGATAAAAGAGATCATCCGGCTTGCACAGGAGCGGGGTGTTCCCGTTCATTTCAAAAGGCACGATGATTTAGATCATCGCCTACCCGATCTCTCCCATCAAGGCCTTGTCGCGCTCACGGAACGTTTCACCTATGGTGATCTGAACCATATCATTGATCGCTGCTTCCAGGGTTCTGGTCACGGCCTGATTATCGCTGCAGATCATATTACGGATGAAGGAAATCTGGGGGCTCTGATCAGGACAGCGGCTTTTTTCGGCGTCCATGGCCTTATCCTGCCCAGGGACCGTTCGGCAAAGGTGTCAGAACGGGTGCTCAAAAGATCCTCTGGCGGTCATGCCCATTTACCTATCGCTCAGGTGGTCAATTTGGCTCGGTCACTCGACCTGTTGGCCAAGAAAGGATTTTGGATCATTGGAGCAGCCGGAGAAAGCCCTGAATCCATACATCGAATTCACTGGGACAAAGATCTCGTTGTGGTGTTAGGAAGCGAACACAAGGGTTTGGGCCATTCGGTCCGAAAGCATTGTGACCAGTTGGTCAGCATTCCAGGCTCAGGTAAGGTGGATTCGCTAAATGTCTCCGTAGCCGGCGGCATCATCCTCTCGGAGATTCGACGCCAAAGAGGGGCGGATCGGAAAGATGTCGAAAAGGAGGCTTCCTGACAGGATAGATCAGGATGCAAGGGGAAAGATCTCTAAAGCACCGGTGGCCAAGAGAGCCTTGATAAGGGCGCATACAGGCAGTCCCACCACATTGGTATAAGACCCGGATATCGCCTCGACGAGAAAGGATCCTATACCCTGAATCGCATAACTCCCCGCCTTGCCAAAAGGCTCCCCAGTGGCGATGTAAGCGCTGATCTCCTCCTCGCTCAACGGCTTCATCTTAACCAATGTCGTGATCGCTTCGGCATAGGCCATTTTGGAAGAGGGATCTAAAAGGCAAAATCCTGTGATGACCCTGTGCTCTTTGGCGCTCAGCTGGAGAAGCATGGATTGGGCATCGTCATGGTCTTCCGGTTTTCCAAGTATTCTTTCCCCGAGAACAACCATGGTATCTGCCCCCAATATCCAATTATTGTGAGATTCGTAAAGGACTGCTCTCGCCTTTCTTTCTGCGAGAAGCCGGGCATTGGCCGATGGGTCCTCCGTGATACGCTTCTCGGCAACCTTGCTGGGCACGGATCGGAAAGGCAGACCGATCTGCTCCAACAGCCTTTTCCTTCTCGGAGAGGAAGAGGCGAGAATGAGAGGAGATGCCTTGCTGATGGTCGGTAAAATCATGTGACTGTGGGGAGCCTGAAAAGCCTCTTTGTATTTTCAGAGGTCTGGAGCGAGACCTCTTGGAAATCCATATCCCTTAGTTGGGCAATCTTTTGGGCCGTATGGATGATAAATAGAGGCTCATTCCTTTTTCCCCTTTTGGGAATCGGTGCCAGAAAGGGTGCATCCGTTTCCAAAAGCAGACGTTCCAAGGGTATTTTGGAGGCGACCTCCTGCACATTGGAAGCGTTTTTATAGGTGACCGTACCCGGTATAGAGATGTAATAACCCATTTCAACGAATGCCAGGGCAAGATCTAGATCTCCTGAAAAACAATGGATAACGCCCTGAGGGTCTCCTTTCCTTTTGTTAAGGATTTCAAAGACTTCGTTATGTGCATCTCGACTGTGGACAATGACGGGCAAGTTGAGATTTGAAGCGATATCGAGTTGCTGCTCGAAGACCGCCATCTGCGTCGGCGGGGGAGAACGGCGGCGGTAGAAGTCAAGACCGATCTCTCCCCAAGCCACAACTTTTGGCTCCTCAGCCAATTCGACCAACTCTTTCAGGATATGGGTATCCATGGCCTTGGCGTTGTGAGGGTGGTACCCCAAGGTTGAAAAAACGAAGTCGTACTTTCCTGCCAATTCCAGGGACTTAAGTGAACTCGAAAGGTCAATGCCAATGGCAATGATGTGGGTAATGCCCCCTTCCAGAGCCCTGGCGAGAACCTGCTCACGATCCCCTTCAAAATCCTGCATGTCAAGATGCGCATGGCTGTCAATCAACATGGTTGCAAGCCCAACCTATGGGTATCATTAAGATTTGTGTGAAAGCATCCTATTTCATCCGGCTGGTTTTGGCAAACAAATAGGTTGCAAATTTTGAAAAAAATAGTAAAATAGGTAGTCTACGACAATTTTGAAAGGTTCGTTGTCTGATCCATGGCCGCCATAGCAAAAGGCAGTGAGAAAACCGGTTTGGGAGAAAGATCTCTCGAGGACCAGCTCCAATTTCAGAAAAGACTCAACAATATCACCAACAAGATCCATTCTGCCAAGGACACCAATGATATCCTTTTCAATCTTCAGAATGAGATCCTGAGCCTCTTGGATGCCGACAGGATAACCATCTATGTGGTTGACGGCATCAAGAAGCAGATCGTTTCTAAGATAAAGACAGGCAATGAAGTAGCTGAAATCCGCGTGCCCATCAGCAACGAGAGTATTTCGGGCTATTGCGCGGTATCTGGAAGGGTCGTTAATGTTGCCAATGCCTATGATGAAAAGGAGCTGAAGCGAATAAATCCTCAGCTGAACTTCAACATGAGCTGGGATGAAAGGACAGGTTATAGGACAAATCAGGTCCTTGCAGCGCCCATTTCATATAACAAATATCTTCTGGGCGTCATACAGCTTATCAATAAGAGAAATGGGACGCACTTTAGCTTGGAAGACCAGAATTCCGTCCAGGAGATTGCCAAGGTTCTCGGCGTAGCCTTTTTCAATAATCAGAAGCTCGCCCAGAGGCGAAGGCCTACCAAATTTGACTACCTAATAACCAACAATATCATCACCGATAAGGACTTGGAGCAAACGATTTCCAGCGCAAGGAAGTCTAAGAAGCCGGTGGAATCCGTGCTCATGAGCGATTTACAGGTATCAAGAGATGATGTTGGAAAGTCTCTAGCCGCCTACTACAAAACCCGCTTTATACCTTATGATGATAAGATGGTGATCCCCGGTGCGGTTCTGAAAGGCCTGAGATCGGGCTTTCTCAAAAGCAACGTCTTTGTCCCTGTATCCCAGTCGGGCAACAAGGTGGTGGTCGCCATGGAAAACCCGGATTACCTGCCCGCAAGGGATACCATTAGGAGACTGATT
Organism: Desulfobacteraceae bacterium; assembly: GCA_050050615.1. Taxonomy (GTDB): domain Bacteria; phylum Desulfobacterota; class DSM-4660; order Desulfatiglandales; family HGW-15; genus JASFTV01. The sequence goes on along the minus strand of JASFTV010000044.1, from coordinate 2,200 downwards.
CCTGGCAAGGAGTTCGAGTATTGCGTTGCCCTGAGAGAGGATATCTTCAGAATGATCGACCACTTTTTTGATGTAAAGAGATCGGAACTCATGGAGGATTCAGGAAGTATTGAGGATATCCTCGGTCAGCTGGAAACGAACGATGACACGATGGACGAGGATCTGGAAAGGGTAACCGAGGAAGACGGCGCCATTGTTCAGCTCGTCAATAAGATGGTTATCGATGCCTACAGTCGAAACGCCTCTGATATCCACATCGAACCACGACAAGGCAAGGCCAATGCCCATATCAGGTTTAGAATCGACGGTGCTTGTCAGCTTTATCAAACCATCCCCTATACGTTTAAGCGGGCCGTTGTATCCCGTGTGAAGATCATGGCTGATTTGGATATTGCAGAAAGACGGCTTCCCCAAGACGGAAAGATCAAACTAAGTAGATACGCGCCACTAGATGTAGAACTTCGTGTGGCAACTATTCCAACAACCGGCGGTAACGAAGATGTGGTTCTTCGGCTCCTGTCGGCGGGCGAGCCCATTCCCCTGGATAAGATGGGCATGAGCCAGAGGAATTATGACGCTTTTGTCAATATGATCATCAAACCTTACGGCATTGTGCTGGTGGTGGGACCCACCGGGAGCGGCAAGACCACGACTCTCCATGCCGCGTTGCGCTATATTAACAGACCCGAGACGAAGATATGGACTGCTGAGGACCCTGTGGAGATTTCTCAGGAAGGGCTTCGCCAGGTTCAGGTTCACCCCAAGATCGGCTTTGATTTTGCCACAGCGATGAGATCTTTCTTGAGGGCCGATCCTGATGTGATCATGGTGGGTGAGATGCGCGATCATGAGACCGTGAACACGGGCATAGAGGCCTCGTTGACGGGTCATCTGGTCTTCAGCACATTGCATACCAACAGTGCCACCGAAACTGTGACACGACTTCTCGATATGGGGATGGATCCCTTCAATTTTGCAGATGCTTTACTTGGCGTTCTCGCCCAGAGACTGGTGAGGACGCTGTGCAACGACTGTAAAGAGAAGTATCACCCTACCAGAGAAGAGTTTGATGCCTTGGCCAGGGCCTACGAGGGTGATTTTGATGCCCTCGGGTATCCCTACAATGATGATTTTTTCCTTTACAAGCCCAAGGGATGCAACAAATGTGGGAATATCGGTTACAGGGGACGAACGGGAATCCATGAACTCCTGGTAGGCACGGATGAGCTAAAATCTTTGATCCAGGGTCGGGCCAAGATGGAGGAGCTAAGGGCGCAGGCCCTCAAAGACGGTATGACGACCCTGATGCAAGATGGCATCCGGAAAACGTTGCTTGGTGACACAGATCTGATACAGGTAAGGAAGGTGTGCATCAAATAAAGTGCCCAAAGTGAGCGAGAGTGCCTGGAGTGCATAAAGTTTTAAATGCATCTCTTGTTTTGGTTGATGATTTTAGGCACCTTGGGCATTTCTTCTAGGGATATTGCCCCGGCCGCAACAGTCCTGCCGACTCTTCCAATCCAAAAAGAATGTTCATATTTTGAACAGCGTTGCCTGCCTGTCCTTTTACCAGGTTATCAATCAAGCTGACCACGATGAGCTTTTCCGATCTTTGATCCACATTTAGAGATAGATTGCAATAGTTGCTTCCCCGAACATCCGTACTCGCAAGCGCTTTCTCTGGGCCAAAGATCCGGACAAAGCCCTCATCCTCGTAAAAGGAGCGGTAGGCCTCTTCAACAGTTTTGACGTCCTGTCCCCCACTCAGATCGGCGTAGAGGGTGGTCAGGATACCTCTGCACAGAGGGACGACATGAGGGGTGAATGTAATCCTAACCTCTTCGTCCGCAACCAGACCGAGTTCCCTTTCGATCTCATAGACATGTTGGTGCCCTGAGATTCTGTATGCGTTCATGGCGTCATAACGGGCCGGGTAATGGAAAGTGGGGTTGGGGTTCTTCCCGGCACCGGAGACCCCTGTTTTCGCATCGCAAATGATTGAGCCGCATCCGATGATTTTTGATTTGACGGCTGGTGCCAAACCGAGGATGCAACTCACGGCAAAACAGCCGGGGTTACCGACCAGATTTGAACGGGCGATCTCATGCCGGTGGAGTTCCGCCAGACCGTAGACCGACTGAGGCAGTAAGTCAGAAGAGGCATGTTCTTGCGGGTTTCCGATTCTGGCTGCGTAGCCCTT
>JASFTV010000043.1:0-16229 GCA_050050615.1 Desulfobacteraceae bacterium | reverse complement strand
CCGTGGCCTTACGCTGGTCACCGGGCAGCGACTTTTCGTTTTTGAAAAGAGACCCCCATGGCTCGCGACTCGGTGCCCATGGGAACCTGAATTTTGGGCACCGTGGGGCGTCTTGTAAAGTCAGGCACTTAGCTCGTTTAGAAGCGTGTTTTCGATTTATTTTGGACAGCAGTGAAACAGCACAAGAAATTGCAAAGATTCCGCAATATCCATAGCAGTCTCAGCTTTCGGCTCATCTTTTGGGTTGGCCTGATCCTGCTCGTGTGTATCGCAATCTGGGCCTATTTCGATATCAGGTTTCAGAAAGAAAAGGCGCTCAACGTGATGGTGACAGATGTCGAGAGATTAGGGAACACCATCAAACTGGGCACCCACTACGCCATGATGCTCAATTCAAGGGACGATATCACCCAGATCACCAAGAACATTGCGCGGCAGAGAGAGATAGAAAATATCCGGATATACAACAAGGAAGGACAGATCAAATTCTCGAACAGCACGCAAGAGATCGATCAGATGACCAACATTAAAGCCGAAGCTTGTTTTATCTGCCATAAACAAGAGCCCCCCCTGGAAAGCGTCAGCCTTTCCCAAAGGAAAAGACTCTTTGACTCGGGCGAGGGCTATCGGAAGCTTGGCATCATCAGCCCGATCTACAATGAGCCTGGCTGTTCTCCGGGTCCCTGCCATGTTCACCCGCAAGACAAGAAGGTGCTGGGCCTCCTTGATGTGGTCATCTCCATGGAGGGGGTTGATAAAGAGATCCTAGCTTACGAAAAAGGGATCATCGGCCTAGCCATCTCTCTTTTTCTCGGGGCATCGACCATCATCGGTATATTCCTTATGCGATACGTTAATCGTCCTATCAAGAAGCTGATCACGGGAACGCGCCTCATCGGCAATGGAGATTATGATTATGAAATTGACATTGTCCGGAATGACGAAATCGGCCAACTCGCCCACACCGTCAATCAAATGCGTAAGGAAATCCGCGACAAATATGGGGAATTGAAGCAACAGCGGTATGAATATCAGAAACTGTTTGAAGGGGCACCCTGCTACATTACTGTCCAGGATAGGGATCTCAAGATCATCAGGTATAACCGCGAATTTGCAGAAAGGTTTCGTCCGAAATCAGGCGATTATTGCTACACCGCCTACAAGGGTCGCTCCGAAAGATGCGAAATCTGTCCTGTGATAAAAACCTTCGAAGACGGACAGCCCCATTACAGCGAAGAAGCCGCCGTGAATAAGGACGGTACTGAAGCATACTGGATGGTCAGGACCTCCCCCATCAAGAACGCCGAAGGGGAAGTGATCGCTGCCATGGAGATGAGTCTGGATCTGACGCATGTGAGATTTCTTGAAAGGGAGGCCCAAAAGTCTGAAGAGAAATATCGGACGATATTTAATACCATACCCAATCCCGTCTTCGTGCTGGATGGAGATACCCTCAAGATCCTTGACTGTAATGACAGCGTGACCGCAGTATACGGCTTCCATAAAGAAGAGATATTGATGTCCTCCTTTACCGATTTCTTTGAGGAAGGAGAGCGGGAAGAGATTTCATCCAAAATAAAATCCGTCAATGTCCTAGACCGTGCCAGACAGATTCGAAAAGATGGAATGGCTATTTATGTCAATATCCGTGTCTCAATGTCAGAGTACTCTGGCCAGAAAGTCTTTTTGGTGACCACAAGCGATATTACCATGAGGCTGATGGCTGAACAGCAATTGATCCAGGCAAGCAAGATGGCCACCCTCGGGGAGATGGCCACGGGCGTAGCCCATGAGTTGAATCAGCCCCTCTCTGTCATCAAGACCGCAAGCAGTTTCTTGAAACGAAAGGTGGCCAAAAAAGAGGCGATCGAAGATAAGATCATGCAGACCATGGCTGGTGAGATCGACAGCCATGTGGATCGCGCCTCAAAAATCATTACCCACATGAGGGAATTCGGTCGCAAATCAGAGGTCGCCAAGGAAAAGGTCCAGGTCAATGGGGTCTTGAAGCGGGCTCTCGAACTCTTCAGCCAGCAATTGAAACTGAGAGAAATCGAAGTCATACAGGACCTTGAAGAAAACCTCCCGGTGATTTGGGCGGATTCGAACCGCTTGGAACAGGTATTCGTTAATCTGCTCATCAATGCAAGGGATGCCATTGAAAAGAGGTGGGAAAAGGGCAATCAGAAGGAAGCGAGCAAAAGGATTTTGTTAAGAACGCAAATGAAAGATGGCATGGTCACCGTTGAGGTCACTGATACCGGAACCGGGATTCCGGAATCGATTCTTGATAAGATTTTTGAACCCTTTTTTACCACCAAGAATGTGGGCAAGGGCACAGGACTGGGACTCTCCATAAGCTATGGCATTGTGCAGGACTATGACGGCATCATTAAAGTGAACACGGAAGAGGGCGAAGGAACCACCTTTATCGTACAGTTTCCTGTTCCCGACGAGGCGTAATGGAGAAAAGGACGCTTCTAGTTGATGACGAACCAGGTATCCTCAAGGTCCTGAGCATATCACTGGCGGATCGCGGTTACCAGGTCTTTACTGCTGAAAGTGGCGAGCAAGCGCTCCACATTTTCAATGAAATGCAGCCTGCCATCATACTCACAGATATCAAGATGCCAGGCATGGACGGGATTCAGTTGCTCCAAAAGATTAAGGAAGAAAGCCCGGAGACCGAAGTGATTATGATCACGGGGCATGGGGATATGGAACTGGCCATTCAGAGCCTAAAATACGCGGCTTCTGATTTCATCACCAAACCCGTCAATGATGAAGCCTTGGACGTCGCCCTCAGAAGGGCCAACGAAAAAATAGCCGTCAGGAAACAGCTCAAAGAACATACGGAAAATCTGGAAAGACTTGTGGATGAAAAATCCAAAAAACTGGTCGAAGCGGAACGACTGGCTGCTGTAGGACAAACCGTGGCGGCACTTGCCCATGCGATCAAGAATATTACAGCCGGCCTCGGGGGTGGTCTGTTCGTCCTGGAAAAGGGTATGGAACTGGAGAACAAGAAATATCTCTCTCAGGGCTGGGGAATGGTCAAAGGGAATGTGGACAAGGTAAGAAACATGGCCATGGATCTGCTGAACTTTGCCAAAGACAGAGAACCTGACTACCGGCTCTGCGATCCAAATCTACCTGCCCAGGAAGTTTTTGAATTGATGCAATCCCGGGCTAAGCAGGACGGTATTGCATTTATGACAGAACTGGAGAGCAATCTACCGAAGATTTGGTTTGATCCTGAAGGGATTCACCGTGCGCTACTGAATTTAGTGACCAATGCGATGGATGCTTGCACAGACGTTAGTTGCACAGCCAGGAACGGAAAAGTTATCCTTCGCTCGCTCAGGCCGGAGGGCTGGGCTGTGGAATATCAGGTCATAGACAACGGTTGCGGTATGGATGAAGAAACAAAAAACAAGGTCTTCCAAATCTTCTTCAGTACAAAAGGCTCCGAGGGGACCGGTCTGGGGCTGATGATCGCGAAGAAAATCATTGACGAGCACCGGGGTATTATTGAGATAGCATCCGAGGAGGGAGAAGGAACAACTTTTTCTATCAGGCTGCCTGAGAAAGACCGGCAGTCACAGTGACACGTGAACGCGATTTGGATTTGCGTTTCTTGTTTAAAGGATTCACGGGAATCCCAAAATAGATAGTAAGGAGACCGCCATGATAGAATATAAGAACATTCTATTTTGTACCGATTTTTCCGAAGATGCCAATATTGCATTTCTTCACGCCCTTGATCTGGCCAAGAAATACGATGCCAAAATCCACATTTTTCATGTGCCCCATTCTTCTTATGCCTATTGCAGACATGTTGTGGATGAGCATGTACCTCAAGGGGCCCCAGGAGGTGAAGCTTTTTATGGCGAAGAGATAGAGAAAGCGGCGGAGACTGCGCTGAAAGAAGAATATGAAAAGAAACTGGGTGATTTCAAGAACTACCTATTTGTGGTGAGGAGCGGCTCTCCTGATATGGAAATCATCCGATACGCCAAGAAAAATGGTATTGATGTCATTGTGATGGGGGCGCTCGGGAAGGCTGAACAGGACCGGATTATACACGGAAGCACAGTGGCCAACGTCTCTAAGTATGCCCACTGCCATGTCATTGCTATCAGGAATCCGGCCAAACGATTCACTCTGGCGGAAAGCATGTATTGACAAAATCGCGGAAGCGATTCTATAGAATGCGGCTGCGCCGCTTTTCAGGTCAAAGGGTAAAGAATACAAACAGAAACAAGCGACGTAGTCGCGTATGATTAAATCATCGAGCGTAGCGAGATGATTTCATGAAGGGGACCGAAAATGGCGAAAAAAGTTCTGGTCGTTGATGATGAATTGGATGTCAGAATCTTCATTACCACGTTATTGGAGACGAATGGCTTTAAACCTCTGTCGGCTCAAGATGGCATTCAGGGCTTGGAAATTGCCCGCAAAAATAAACCCTCTCTCATCATACTGGATATTATGATGCCCAGAGAGAGTGGCATAACCATGTATCGAGAATTAAGGCGTGATCCTGATCTTAAGAATATCCCCGTCATTATGCTCTCCGCACTCTCCAGAAAGACCTTTTTTCACTCCCAGAAGGTTCTGGATGAATACAAGGGTGAAAAGATCCCCGAACCCGCAGCTTACATAGAAAAACCCCCTGAACCCGATGAACTTCTGGACGCCATTAGAAATACCCTAAACTAGCCAGAAATACCTTTAATAATTTTCGACATGCCCGATATTAGATTTCGCTGTTTGAGCGGCCGCCGGGGGGTCTCAACAGCATAAATCGTCTTATCCTTATAAGGGATATATTAGGGGTATTTCTGGGACATGGGTAGGGGAGCGTTTCCTAAGTAGTGTGGCAATCCTGTCATTTCGACCCCCGTGCAAACGGGAGGGGGAGGGAGAAATCTTACAATGCCAATGGGTTACCAAGATATCTCTGCCTAGTCCTTCCCGGAAACCCTTCGTTTTTGAAAAGAGAGCCCCCCGGACTACAGAGCCAGTGTCGACCAATATTTGCAAAATTCTAACCGAACACTGCTGATCCTTGACACATTTTTGTCCCTTGCATAGACTCATAATATATTTCGGCGAATGCTCGTGATTTTTGCAAGCCGACAGGAGCGGTTTGAAACATGGCAAAAGGGACTGCCTCAAACGGCAAACTGGTTTTCTATGATCAGTTGCGGACACTGCTGGGTGATTTGCACATTGGCGTCTTTACGGTAGACTCCAGCCGCAAGATCACCTCCTTTAATCGAGCGGCCGAATTGCTCACCGGGTACCATGAGGAGGATGTGATTGGTAAATACTGCCATCAGGTTTTTCAAAACGATTTGTGCCGGGGTGAATGTAAATATCATGAAGCTGTAGAGGCTGAGAAAACTTCCTTGAATTTTGATGTTGAAATCACAGACCGTTACAATGAGAAGCGTACCTTTACCAAGATCGTGAGTCCTCTCTACAACATCAACCGTGACCTCATTGGTTGTATTGAGATTTTTCAGGATCGCTCTGCCTTTGAGGAACTGATCAGCCGGATTCGTTATGGCGAGCGGCAGATGAAGATCATCTTGGACAACCTGGACATCGGGGTTTTCACGGTCACCCGTGGCGGTCTCATTAACTTCTTCAACACCATGGCAGAATCCATTTCGGGGTACCGCCGTATAGAAGTCCTGGGCAAGCCCTGCGCCATGATTTTGGGTGAAGACCCCAGCAGCGGCTCTTCCCTATTGAACCTATCTGTTGCAGACGGAAGGCCCCGATCGAACAAGAAAGGGCTTTTGACCACCAAGGACGGTCGGACCATTCCAATCCGGGCCAATTATGTGGCCCTGAGGAACGAGCAGGGTCGCGTCGTGGGGGGCCTGGCTACCGTTCAGGACCTCTCCCTGATCTATCAGTTGAACCGGGCCATAAGCAGCCGCTATACGTTTGCGGATATGATAGGTAAGGATCCCGCCGTCCAGAAGATCTTTGAAATAGTCCCGGTGGTGGCTGACAGCGAGGCCACAGTGCTCATTGAGGGCCCGACCGGAACCGGAAAAGATCTCCTGGCCAAGGTGATCCACAACGCCAGCAAAAGATCTGGAAAGCCAATGGTTAAGGTCAATTGTGCAGCGCTACCGGATAATCTCTTGGAATCCGAGATGTTCGGATATGTCAAAGGGGCGTTTACCGGAGCTGAGCGAGATAAGCCTGGAAGATTCCAAGAGGCAGACGGAGGCACGATCTTTTTAGATGAGATCGGAGACCTCCCCTTGTCGCTACAGGCAAAACTGCTGCGCGTCCTGGAAGATAAAGAGTTTTACCCTTTGGGGAGCCGAAAAACCACCAAAGTGGATGTGCGGATTATCGCTGCCACCAATCAGGATCTTGAGAGCTTGGTTGAAGAAAAAAGCCTTCGCAAGGATCTCTTCTATCGCCTGAACGTCATAGGTTTAGAACTGCCACCTTTAAAGGACCGAAGAGGTGATATACCCCTTCTCATCGACCATATCGTTAGAAAGCTCAGTGCCTTAAGAAACACCCAAGTTACCAAGATCTCAGAAGAAGCGATGGAGATGCTCCTTAATTATGACTATCCTGGTAATGTAAGAGAACTGGAGAACATTCTGGAACATGCACTGATTATCTGTCAGGAGGAAATCATAGAGCCGAGACACCTGCCCATCTTTCTGCAAAACATTGTCTATCCCCAAACGTCACCCTTAAAACCTTTTGAACAGGATACCTCCGGCCCTCAGGGAGAGAAGCTACGAATTCTGGACATACTCAAACGACACAACTGGCATCGGGGGAAGACCGCCCGGGAACTCAAAATAGATCGGACCACTCTGTGGCGAAAGATGAAAAGATACAACTTAATCTCTTAATTTGGCAATGATATTGTATACATAACCAACTTCAGAGGTCGATGATCGTGCTTTTTTGTTGCATTCTGTTGCATATTCTGTTGCCATATGTTGCGAGGGACCAAACAAATTGTTATTGTTACAATTGTGACTCATCCTGCGATCTTCCCGACCTGTTTTGCTGCATCTGCTGCAACAAACCTTTCTTTGCTTGCCGTCTATCTTTCCATCCATCTTCTCGTTAAGTACTCTAAAATAAAAGAATTCTCCTATATTGGCATGATAAGTGCTACCTAAACGGTAGAGTATTGAGGGCGCTGAAAAAACCTCTGGAGTCTCAGAAATGAAAAAGAAAAAGATTCTGGTCGTGGACGATGAACTGGACATGAGAACTTTTCTAGCCACTCTGCTGGAGACGAGCGGCTATAAACCTGTCGTGGCTGCAGACGGTTTGGACGGTCTCCAAAAGGCGAGGGAAGTGAAGCCTGAACTTGTCATACTAGACGTTATGATGCCCAAAGAGGGAGGCATCCAGCTGTATCGAGAGCTCAAGACCGATGCGAAGTTGAAGCATATCCCAGTAATCATGCTATCCGGTATTGCCAAGAAGACCTTCTTTCATTCTCAGAATGTACTCAATGCGTATCAGGGTCATTCCGTGCCCGAGCCTGAGGCATATATTGAAAAGCCTCCCGAACCGGAAGAACTGCTTCGGTATACCCAGAATTTACTGACAACGACGAGCAAAACCTTTTGAACACGGCCGCGGGTCCTGTTTCACAAACTCCTTCAGGCCCTATTTCTATAAGCAGAGGGTTAAAAATGCCAAAAAAGATCGGATTTTATATTTGCCATTGCGGGGTCAACATTGCCGGCAAGGTCCGGGTTGAAGAAGTGTCTGACTTCGTGCGCGGTTTGAAAAACGTCGTGGTGGCGAGGGACTACAAGTTCATGTGTTCGGATCCCGGCCAAGAGATGATCGAAAAGGACATTCGGGAGCTCGGCCTGAACCGCGTCGTGGTGGCCTCATGTAGCCCAAGACTCCATGAAAAGACCTTTCAGGCTGCCTGCCAAAGAGCGGGCCTCAATCCCTACTATTTCCAGATGGCCTCTGTCCGCGAACAGGTCTCTTGGGTGACTGAGGACCCAGACGCGGCCACGAGTAAGGCTAAGACACATGCGGCGGCAGCTATCAACCGGGTGAATTACCACCAAATGCTTGCCCCCCGCCAGGTGAGCGTCCATCCTGACGTTCTAGTGGTCGGCGGCGGCATCGCGGGCATGCAGGCAGCACTGGACATTGCTGAAGCCGGCCACAAGGCCTACCTGGTGGAGAGACAGCCCACCATCGGGGGACATATGCTTCAGTTTGACAAGACCTTTCCCACGCTGGACTGTGCCGCCTGTATAGGAACTCCGAAAATGGTTTCTGTAGGGCAAAGCCCAAATATTGAGCTTTTGACTTACAGCGAAGTGAAAGAGGTTTCAGGCTTTATTGGAAACTATAATGTGAAGGTCCTGCAGAGGCCAAGATACGTCATAGAAGGCGCCTGCACAGGTTGTGGAGAATGCGTTACAGTCTGCCCCATCACAAGGCCGAGCGAATGGGATGAAGGACTTGGCAACAGGAAAGCTATATATAGATCCTTTCCCCAGGCCGTGCCCATTACCTATGTTATTGATAAACTGGGGACTTCCCCATGCAAGGCGACCTGCCCTGCCCACGTAAGTATACAGGGCTATACCGCCCTGCTTAACCAAGGCAAGTACCACGAGGCGATCAAGCTTTTCAAAGATGCCCATCCTTTTCCGGCTGTTTGCGGCCGTGTCTGTCACCACCCTTGTGAGTCGGTATGCACACGAGGAGATGTGGACGAGCCAGTCGCCATCCAGCATCTCCACCGCTTCTTGGCGGATTTTGACTTCTCCCAAGACAGCCCCTACACCCCGAAAATCGAAGAAAAGAGAGAGGAGAAGGTAGCCATCATCGGTGCCGGCCCTGCCGGCCTAACGGCTGCCTATTTCTTGGCCAGCCGGGGATACGGGGTGACCGTATTCGAAAAACTGCCTGTGACAGGAGGTATGATGGCCGTAGGCATCCCTGAATATCGTTTGCCCAGGGATCTCTTGGCCGATGAAATCAAAGTCATTGAAGACATGGGCGTGGAGATTAGGACGGGCGTGACCTTTGGTGAGGATATCTCTCTTGATAGCCTAAAACAGGGTGGTTACGGAGCCACCTTTCTGGCCACCGGCTTACATCTTAGCCGTAGACTAAATGTTGAGGGAGAAAATCTGCCTGGTCTGCTCAAGGGCGTCGACATGTTGCGAGATGTCTCGCTCGGAAATGGCGTAAGCATTGGGAAAAAGGTAATCGTTATCGGCGGGGGTAACGTGGCCGTTGATGTGGCTCGGACTGCTCTGCGAAAGGGAGCTCAGGAGCTCACTTTGGTCTGTCTTGAGGGACGCCACGAGATGCCGGCCTGGGACTATGAAATTGAGGAGGCTGTGGAAGAAGGCGTAAACATCATGAATGGTTGGGGGCCAAAAAGGTTTCGCCAGACCGAGGGGAAGGTTTCGGGCGTAGAATTCAAGCGCTGTACGGCGGTCTTTGACGAAAAAGGAGCCTTCAATCCCCAGTATGATGAAACCGAATTGATGCCCATGGAGGCCGACACGGTCATCGTCGCCATCGGACAGGCCGCTGATCTTTCCTTTGCACAAAAGGTCGGTATTCCATTGAACGATAGAGGAGGTCTCGATGTAGATCCGGTCACTTTGCAAACTTCCCTGGACGGCCTCTTTGCGGGCGGTGATCTCTTTTACGGGCCAAAATCCGTGGTGGAGGCGGTGGAATGTGGCAAGGAAGCAGCCGAGAGCATCCATCGCTACCTGAATGGCCTAGACCTCATAGAAGGCCGAGAGAAGGATTGGTCCTATGAGAAACCCGACACCGATGGCGTCGAACATATGCGCAGGATCACTGTGCGCCATCTCAAGCCCAGTGAAAGAAAAAAAGATTTCAGAGAGATAGCCCTCGGATTCAGTGAAGAGGAGGCAAAATCCGAAGGTATACGCTGTCTAGAATGCGGCATATGCTCGGAATGCTACCAATGTCTGGAGGCATGCCAACCAAACGCTATCGACCATTCCATGGTTCCCGAAGAGCGTGAAATCCAGGTGGGCACAATCATTCTGGCCACCGGTTACGACCTTATGGATCCCACGCCAATGAAACAATTTGGTTACGGCAAATTCCCCAATGTCCTGAGCAGTTTGGAATTTGAGCGCCTTAACAATGCCACCGGTCCCACTAGCGGCCAGATCCTTATGAGGGACGAAAACGGGGGTTTCACGAGACCCCCTGAAAGTGTGGCCATTATCCACTGTGTGGGTAGTCGGGATGAGAACTACCATGAATATTGCTCTCGCGTCTGTTGCATGTACGCCTTGAAATACGGTCACCTCATTAAGGACAAGGTGGGACATCACACAAAGATCTACGATTACTATATCGATATGCGCTGCTTTGGCAAAGGTTATGAGGAGTTTTACCGCAGGTGTCAGGAAGAGGGTATCACCTTTGTACGAGGCAAGCCTGCCGAGATTACCGACCAGACCATAACCCCAGAAGAAGAAGCCAAGCTGATTGTCATTGGCGAGGATACCCTTATTGGTAAGCGTTACAGGATGCCAGTGGACATGGTTGTCCTCTGTGCTGCCATGCAATCCCGAAAAGATGCGATCGAAGTAGGACGCATCTTTGGCATCAATCAAGGAGCAGACGGTTTCTTCCTGGAAGAACATCCAAAGTTAGGCCCCTTAAACACGGCTACGGACGGCGTGTTCCTGGCCGGGGCCTGTCAAGGTCCCAAGGATATTCCGGATGCCGTATCTCAGGCATCGGGTGCCGCCGCTAAAGCCCTAGAGCTTGCGACACGCGGCGTGGTGGAGATATCCCCCACAATTTCCTGGATAGACCCAAGCATATGTGCGGGTTGTCAGACCTGCATTAACCTATGCGCTTACTCAGCCATCGACTTCGATGAGCGAAGAGGCATTTCAGTGGTCAATGAAGCCCTTTGCAAGGGCTGCGGCAGCTGTTCAGCTTTCTGCCCAAGCGGCGCCGCACAGGTCAAACACTTCAATGAGAGGCAAGTTTTTGCAGAGCTCGACGGCATCATGGATGCCCTGGCGGCGGTGGGCTTATAATTTATGGAATGTCATTCTTGTCCAAAAACGGTTTGCTGGTTTCCCTGGGTCATGGGGATCTCTTTGATATGAAGCAGATGACAAACTTGTAGTAGGCGAATTGCCGAGTTGTAATGGAGGAAAACCATGGAAGGATTCGAACCCACAATTATCGCCTTTGTATGCAACTGGTGTACCTATACAGCAGCGGATCTAGCGGGAACGTCCAGACTAACCTATCCCCCCAATGTGCGATTGATTCGCATGATGTGCACCGGCATGGTGGACCCAAAATACGTGATCAAAGCTTTGTTAGAGGGAGCGGACGCTGTGCTCATCAGTGGCTGTCATCCAGGAGATTGCCATTATATTAACGGGAACTACAAAGCCCGCAGACGGATCAAGCTACTGAAGGAGATCCTTCCTAGGTTCGGCTTTGACGATCAGCGGGTGAAGTTGACCTGGATTGGCGCCAGTGAAGGCCTTGATTTTGCCAAAACGATCAAAGAGATGGTGGCTGAGATCAAGGAACTTGGGCCTAATAAAGTGAAGGAACAGATGGTTCTATAGGATTTCTGATTTTGGATTGTGGATTAGGACTTTGACTATGAACCATCAACCATTGGCGAGTGCCCATATTGATGTCATGGGGGCGTGAAAGGAGCCCCTTTCGAATTTGAGTTGCGGATCTGAGAGACCAACCGCGACGGCCCCCGGTCGTCATTGGGATTTAGATAAGTGATTTGCGTTACAACAGATTAGCGAAGCTTCGCCTCAAACCGACGAGGCGTCTGCTTAGGATGGCCTCTCCCCGCACCTTAAAAAACCCTGGCCCAGACCTGGCACTAACCGAGATATTTTGCCTGGTCAAATGGCCTCATAGCAGAGAGACAATTGGCGGGCTCGTGCTATCGCGCCAGGGCGGGCTTGACACAAATGTTAAGATCTTGGGCTATGTAGACAGCTAGTTAAGAGCTATTCATTGGAGGCGATCAATGGCAAACGCAGCAAAAATTGAAGTCAAAGAAAAAAACCTCCTGGCTACGTTGCAACACTTTTTCAAGAAGTTGCTTCAGGACGGGGATATGAGCGCTCTCCTGGTACCTCAGCGTCTTCCCATGAAAAATGTGGTGATGCCGACATTGGTGACCGACCCTGCAAAGATCAACGGGGCGGATCCTTTGGCACCCGTGTTTCCGATCAACGCAGCCAAAGTTGTTTCTAAACTTACCCGGAGACCACTAGGCGGGACGGTTGCGGTGGTGCTCCGGCCTTGTGAGGTCCGGGCATTCATCGAGTTGGTGAAGTTAAAACAGGGCAGGATGGATGACGTGGTATTGGTGGGTGTGGACTGCTTTGGTGCATACAGCAATGTCAATTATCCTCGTTTTTCAGGAGATGACGGCGCCGAGTCCACAATCCGGTTTTACCAGAACGTTCTTTCAGGAAAGGGAACAACATGGGAGGACTTTGATCTATCGCCTGCATGCAAGGCGTGTGAACATCCTATTCCACAGAACGCGGATCTACTCCTCGGTCTCGTCGGGATGGGCCCCAACGATCATCTGCTCCTCAAGGCGAATACCCCCAAGGGTGAAGACCTCCTTTCCAAGCTGGGACTGCCGGAGACGGAGGAACCGGAAAGCCGCAAAAAGGCCATTGAGAGCCTAATATCTGAACGTCTCGCCTATCGTGATCAGATGTTCGAAGAAACAAGCCAGGCCACTGCCGATCTAAAAAAGCTCACTGCGTACTTGGCCAACTGTGTCAATTGTTACAACTGCAGGGTCGCCTGCCCTGTATGTTACTGTAAGGAATGCGTCTTCGTAACCGATGTCTTTGACCACGAGCCTTCGCAGTACCTCCGCTGGGCCCGGCGAAAAGGCGTTGTTAAGATGCCGAGCGATACGGTTTTCTATCATCTCACGCGCTTGGCCCACATGAGTACCGCTTGCATAGGCTGCGGTCAGTGCTCCAACGCCTGTCCGAACAATATCCCGGTCATGGAGATTTTCCGAACTGTGGCCAATTACACCCAGCGGGCTTTTGATTACCAGGCAGGCCGCAGTGTCGAGGAGGAGCCACCCCTTTCGGTATTCCGAGAAGCGGAGTTTCGTGAAGTTACAGGCGGTAGAGACTAACAACGTATCCCCGCCCTACTCTCCCCAGTGAAGGCGAGATTTTGGGAGGGGGAGTGAGGTTGCAGAAATGAAGAAGAAGATTGGCTCAAGTTTGGTCGTGGGTACCGGAATCAGTGGAATCCGTTCCGCCCTTGATTTGGCAGAGCAGGGCTACCACGTCACCCTTATTGACAAGGCCCCGAATCTGGGCGGCATCCTCACACAGCTCGATTACCAATTTCCCACCGATCACTGCGGGATGTGCAAGATGCTTCCCCTTCTGGATCGCGACACGTCGTCGCAGTACTGTCTGCGTAAAGGCTTGTTTCACGAAAATATTGATATCTTCCTTTCCACGGAATTGGTCAGTCTTGAGGGGGAGCCCGGGAAATTTCAAGTGATGCTGCGTCAAAAGCCAACCTTTGTGGATCCGGATCGATGCATCGGCTGCGGGGAATGTTCCCGAGTTTGCCCAGTGGAGGTCCCCGATGAATTCAATGCGGGGCTCATTACGAGAAAGGCCATATATCTCCCGGTCCCCCATAATGTTCCCAACACCTATGTCGTAGATATGGCCGCGTGCACCTCGTGCGGCGAATGCGAAAGGATTTGTCCTACGGGCGCCATTGACTTCGGGATGGAAGCCCGTCGGAAATTCCGCATTCTTGTCGTGGATGATGAACTGGTTGTTCGGGACTCACTCAAAGAGTGGCTGGAAGATGAAGGCTTTCAGGTCGATATGGCGGAATCCGGAGAAGAGGCGCTAGACAAGATCACCAAAGAGACCTTCCATCTGATATTGCTGGACATCAAGATGCCGGGTATGGATGGGGTGGAGGTTCTCAAACGCTCAAAGGGTATGCGGCCGGAGCTCCCTGTGGTCATGATGACCGCTTACGCTACCGTGGAGACTGCGGTGGAAGCGATGAAGATCGGCGCAACGGACTATCTCATGAAACCCTTTGATCCGGACACCCTGGTCCCCCTGGTGATCCAGCTATATCAGAACATTGAACGTGCAGGAGAACGCCAGATGGAGGTGGGAGCGGTGATCCTTGCGGCCGGTTTTGACTCCTTTGACCCGGCCTCCGGCAAAAATACTTACCGTTACGGTGAGCTACCTAACGTGGTCACCAGCATTGAGTTCGAGCGCATGATCAGCGGGACCGGAGCCAATCAGGGGAAGCTCATAAGGCGGAGCGATGGCAAGAAGATCGAGAAAATCGCCTGGCTTCAGTGTGTAGGATCTCGCGATCAGCAGGCCAATGCGGACTTCTGTTCTTCTATTTGCTGCATGTTTGCCATAAAAGAAGCCCTGTTAGCCAAAGAGAAAAGTGACGGACAGGTAGACACCTCTATCTTCTACATGGATATGCGTACATTTGGTAAGGATTTTCAGCGATATCGAGATCAGGCAGAAAACGAGCACGGTGTTCGATTTTTGAGAAACAGGGTCCACAGTGTGGAAACGGCAGGCAATGATGGTGACCTAAGAATTGCTTACTCCGACATAACCGGCACCAAGCATGAAGAGGACTTCGATCTGGTGGTCCTTGCTGCCGGCCAAAGACCGCCCTCTGGCACCGAGGCGCTCGCAGAAATGACCGGCGTTGAGTTGAATCCCTGGGGATTCTGTCAACGACAAGGTTTCTCATTGAGCAAGACCAATCAGGAAGGCCTCTTCGTGGGAGGATCCTTTTCCGGGCTACGGGATATCTCAGAGTCGGTCATCCAGGCAAGCTCTGCCTCCCTGGAGGCATCCAGGCTCATCCATTCCAAGGGGGGTGGCCTTGCGGTGGAACCTGGACGCGAGACAGCCTATCGAGATGTTTCCCGGGAACTTCCGCAAGTCTTTGCAGCTATCTGCACTTGTGGAGACTCCCTGGCTGAAGCGGTTGATTTAAACCGCGTCGCAGACTGGTTGAAGACGCAGGGAAGCGTGACCGAGGTCCACCTTATTGACCGCGTCTGTACGCAGGAAGGCTGGTATGAAATCCATGAGAAATTGGAAACCAGCAACGCCAATCGCGTACTCATCTCCGCCTGCATGCCCTATGTCTATACCCCGAAGTTGCGGGAGTTGGGGGAGGCGGTCGGCCTTCATCCGCGACTGGTGGATGTGGTGGACATTCGAACCCCGGCCTTCCCTGGACGCAATGAGCAAAAGAGTCAGTTAAGCCGGGATATCCAAACAGTGGTTGCTATGGGCTTAGGCAAAGTCAAAGGTATGGAGCCGATCATAACGCCCTCTTCAAGGATCACCCAGAGGGCCTTGGTGGTGGGGGGCGGTATAGCCGGAATGACCGCTGCACTTGCTATTGCTGACCATGGGTTTCAGGTGGCTCTGGTCGAACAGGCTGATGAACTGGGAGGCAATCTCAGATCACTTCACCGGACCATTGAAGGGCATCCTCCTCAGGAACTTCTTGAAATGACCATATCTAACGTGGAAAAACATCCGAAGATTCAGGTTTACAAGAAAGCCCATATTGTGCGTTCCCAGGGCCGGGTCGGTTATTTTTCTACGCTCATTGAAAAAGAGGATGGTGTCGGCGAAACCCTGGAACACGGTGTGACCATCCTTGCTACCGGAGGCTCGGAGGCGAAGACCGAAAGCTATGCCTACGGTCAAAGTGAGGCGATCGTCACTCAGCATGAGCTGGAACAGAAGCTTGCTGAAGGAAGTTTGGATCCTTCCAAACTCAGCGCCGTGGCCATGATCCAGTGCGTGGATTCCAGAGAGGAACCTCGCAATTACTGCAGCCGGATCTGCTGTGTCTCTGCTTTGAAAAACGCCCTTTTCCTTAAGGAACAGAACCCAGAGACGGACGTCTATATTTTCTACAGGGATATCATGGCTTACGGTTTCTTGGAGACTTACTATACGCAAGCCCGTAGGGCAGGCGTCATCTTTGTGCAATATGACAGGGATCGCAAACCGGAGGTGGGCGTCGAAAACGGCCATCCGGTAATCACCGCCACAGATCCCATCCTAGGCCGCGAATTGACTGTGAAACCCGATTTGCTGGTTCTCAGC
>JASFTV010000042.1:0-16257 GCA_050050615.1 Desulfobacteraceae bacterium | reverse complement strand
TTGCGAAAAATTGCTGCAAAAGTATGGCTCACTTCACATGAGACGGGTGTATTTGAACAGGAGCCAGGAGAAATCTGGGATCAGTATCTGGGTGTTATTGCGGAAAGGGAAGAAAAACTTTTGGACCTTCTAGAAAAGCCCAGGACTCTGCAAGAGATTACCGAGGCGTGGATCATTTACGGCAAGCCACGGGAGCCAAAAGCTTTTTTCGAATTTGGTGAGAAGGCACACATGAAAAAACACCTGGAAAGGCTTATGAATCAAGGTGTGGTGGCGATGGAGGGTGAGACGTATTATCAATCATGACTCAAATCGATCGCTGGACTGGCAAGTACTGTTGAAGCCTTGGATGTCGGAAGCGAGCGCAATATATGGGTGATTTGTCTGCCGGAAGCTTTAGCAGTGGCTTGGCCTGTTCTTCTCTCTCGACTCATGCCAACGCAGCCTTGCCGAGAGCGGTAAACAGGCGCTCTAATACCGCTGGGTCTTTATAGGGGAGCCTCTGTTTCCAAGCCTCCGGAGTGGTCTGAGGACTTCTCTCCACGAATTCTAACCACTCCGTCTTGGCCTCATCCTCACGTCCCAGTTCAATATATAGGATAGCTAAATAAACGTGGGCAGGATGAAAATTGGGGTTGCGGTTGAGAGCTCTCTTGAATGCTTCAATCGACTCTCCATGTTGTCTCGTCAAGAAATAGGCATGGGCCAAGGTCCAAAGGTAATAGACCGGGTATATGGGGTTGAGACGTATGCCCTTTTTTGCCAGTTCAATCGCTTCCTCCGGCCTCCCCGCAAAGTTCAGAACATTACCCAGTCCCACAATAGCATCAGCGTAGTTAGGGTTAAGAGCAACGGACCTCTTTAAATCGGCAATGGCCTGTTCATGCTGCTTTCTCCAGAGATAGACCTCACCCAATATTGTATGGGCTTCGGGCAGCGAGTCATCCAGAGCTATCGCCTTTTGTGCCAGGCCAAAGGCTCGCTCAAGAGACTCGGGATCTTGGCTCCACCCTAAAGACCACTCGGCCCAGTGAGTGTACCCCATGTAAGCATACGCTGCGGAAAACTCGGGGTCCGAATCGACGGCTCTCTCAAACATCTGGCGTGCCTGAACATTTGCCTCTTCCGTGAGCCGATAGAAATACTCCAGCCCCCGCAAGTAATGGTCATAGGCCTCCATATCGTCAGTGTATTTGCGCGCCAGACGCTCCTGCTCATCCTCCGTCACCTTCACGGCGAGGGCTGTCACTATCTTCTGTGTGACTTCATCTTGTAAGGCAAAAATATCCTGCAAATCTCGGTCATAACGTTCCGCCCAAAGATGTCCGCCCGTAACCGCATCCACCAACTGGGCGGTGATCCGTACCCTGTCGTTCGCCTTGCGGACGCTGCCTTCCAGAACATACCGTACACCAAGTTCCCGCCCAACCTCCTCTACCTTGACCGCCTTTCCCTTGTACGTAAACACAGAGTTGCGGGCAATGACGAACAGGCCTGATATTTTTGAAAGATCAGTGATTAGGTCCTCGGTCATCCCGTCGCTGAAATACTCTTGTCTGGGGTCATCACTCATGTTTACAAAAGGCAACACGGCAATGGAGGGCTTGTCGGGTAACTTGAGATCTTTGGCCGCACTCGGAATGGCGGCCTCTAGCCTCATTTTTACTCGATAAACCCGCACCGGCTTTCTGATGTTCTTGACCGTTCGCTCCCCCAGGTATTCGTATTCCATTGCAATCTTGTTCTCGATATGGTCATAGACAGTCCCAGAAATACAGATGCCTCCGCCCTCGGCCAGTCCCTCTACTCGTGCCGCGATATTCACGCCATCACCATAAATCCGATCCCCTTCTTCAATCACATCCCCGAGGTTGATGCCAATGCGAAACTCCATCCTCCGGTTCGCAGGTAACTCGGCGTTCTTTGCCTCAAGCTCTCTCTGGATTCTTACGGCAGCTTCCACAGCGTCCACCACGCTGGTAAATTCAGCCAAAAGGTTGTCCCCTGGAGAGTCCACGACACGGCCACGGTGCTGTTGGACAAGCCCACTCATCAGCTCCCGGTACTTCTCCAGGGTGTGGACGGTTGTCACCTCATCCTCGCCCATGAGGCGGCTGTAGCCTTTAACGTCCGCACTGAAAATTGCGGCAAGCTTGCGTTTAACCTGCTTGGTATTCATTGGATCACTCCTTCGAAAGCGTTAGAGCGTAAAAGCCGAGGTTCCTAAGGGGCGCACCAGTCCCTTGGGGCTTCATCGTCACCACCTCCTGGTCGTGTTTTTTCATACATCTCTCCAGAAGGTTAGGGTTATGTTATTAGTGGAATGGCTGCCAAATCTCGTGTGGTATCCCAGAAACACCTTGGCTAATTATTTGGGAAACGATACCAGGTAGATGTCGAAGAATAGCGCTATTTGGTGCAAATGTCCATATTTCAACCCCCTTCTGTAACCGGGTTTTTTTGGCTTGAGAGATTTTTGGAGGTGGATTTGCCTTTCACGCAAGCATCAAAGGAGAGGCATAGATTATCGGGATCCGGGAAGCTAAGGCTGGACGGGTTTTTTGATCCACTGATTATGTAGTGGCTCAATTGAGCAGGGAAAAGGGGGCAGGCGAATGTTTTACAGAACCTCCATGAGTATCTCGGATAGTTCCATGACTGGCAGCTCTTTTTCCGTCGCAGGATCTTCGAGCGTCATGACACAGAAAGGACAGCTCGTTGCAAGCACTTCAGCCCCTTTTTCAACGGCTTCCAGCACCCTCTTTTCGCTGTTCCTTTGATAAGAAATCTCGGCCTCGTAAAACATCCTTCCGCCCCCGCCTTCGCAACAGAGGGAGTTCTCTCTCGAGTCCCTAAACTCAAGGAGCTCAAGGCCTTCTATGGACCTGAGGATTTTCCTTGGTGCGTCAAAAATCTTGTTCTGCTTTCCAAGGAAACAGGGGTCATGGTATATCACTTTCTTGTTAAAAGGTGCCTTGAAGGTAATAGCGCCCTCTTCTATCATATCCGCCACCACTTCCGTATAGTGGGATACTTTGATCCCAAGATCACCGTATTCATTTCTAAGCACGTTCATGCAGTGAGGAGACAGGGCGATAATCTCCTGCACACCGTACTTCTGAAAAGTGGCCATATTCTCTTCCTGGAGTTCCTCAAAAAGACCGTACTCCCCCATCCTTCGTATCTCATTACCACAGCAGGCTTCCTCTTTCTCGAGGACACCGAACTCCACACCGCCTCTGTTGAATATCCTTGCCACGTTCCGGGGTATGACCATACACCGGGGATCATAGGCCTGGATACAGCAGTTGAAAAGCAGCCTCTTCGATTCGGTTTCGCTGATATGGGGAACCTCAATATCGAGCTCATCTAACCACTCACCCCTTTTGGTCCGTGGACGGGCCCACGGGTTCTTCTGGACAAAGGTGTTCTCAAGGGCCTTTTGAATCGTCAGGGGTATCTGCCCATCTTCAACAAGGGCGGACCTTATTTCGATAATCATCTCCGAGGGCTTTACGTCCCGGGGACACCTGAGCGTACATTCGCCACATGACGTGCAGTACCAGGGGATCGATTTCTCTATCCCGCGCTTGAGGTTTGTTTTTCTTACCAGCATACGTATGTTGAAGGGTGTTATCCCGGCTTCGGGGCAACCCCCGGTACACATTCCGCACTGCATGCACATGAACACTCTGCTCTGGTTCTCGCTTTCCATAACTTTCACTCCTCACATAAACACTTTTCGTAACAGTTAGCTCAATGAAAATTCCGCCGGTATTGGCCATGGGGGTCTCTTTTCAAAAACGAAAATCGCTGCCCGCTAACCAGCGTGAGGCCATGGATGAGGCCCCGCAGGGACGGGACAGGCGGGCGGAGAGGATCCTGGGACATCCATAATAAAAGTATATCCGCAAAAAAGATAAGCTAAAGAAACAACAAAAAGAACTTGATGGGGGTTCAATCAGAAGCCCCTAGGGTGCTTTCCGAACGTGAAAGTCCCCCTCTGGGGGCTTCCTGAGCCCAACCGCTATACGGAGGAAGCATTATCCAATAGAATAATCGACTGCTGTTGTCAAGAGCCTTTCAAAAACAGCATCTTCAGTCCTAAGAAGGGAAACTGGGGTCACTTAAGCTATGATGGTACTGCGGGAGCCAGAACTAATGGAGGGAAAAGCGGGAAGTCTTTAACTCGCTATCTTTCAAGGTACTCGCGCATATTTCTGGAACAGTCTGTAATTATCTGGCCTTGCAACGGATACCGCTATTGTGTGTACAAAAAAGCCCTGCCATGGGTTTGACAGGGCTTTTCTGATTCAGGGAATATTCCCTGTTGAGCGATCTATTTTTGTTCCATCAGTCTTTTATGGTTTGAACAACCCAGCTTGTTGCCCATTTGACAGGCCTTCTCGTACTCAAGGAGAGCCACCTCTTTATAACCAAGGCGTTCCATCGTGTATCCACGATTGTTGTAGGCGAGGGGAAAATCAGGGTTCACGGTAATCGCTGCGTTGGAGTCTTCCAAAGCTTTCTGCAGCAACCCTTTGTTTGCATACGCTCCTGCACGGTTTGTATAGGCCACAACGTTCTCAGGATCGAACGCTAAAGCGCTGGACGTGGCCTTGATCACCGCATCCCAATCTCCTTGGTTGAAACTTTCCAGACTTTGATCAAGATATTTGTTGACCAAAGGCTCAACATCGTATTTCTCTTTTTGCACAACCAATCTTTGGTAGTTTTCGCAGCCTAACTCGTCCCCCATTCGACAGCTCGTATCGTAGTCAACGCCAGCCTGATACGTTTCCCCCAGGAGTTCGAGAGCAAACCCGCGATTGTTGTAAGCGAGGGCATAACGCGGGTTGGTTTTGATCGCTGCGTTGCAATCCCTCACGGCCTCCTTAAATAGCCCCCTGCTCGCATAAGCGGCCGCCCGATTGGTATAGGCAAATTCGTTTTCCGGATCGAGTATCAGAGCGTCAGAGGCTGCCCTGATCACCGCGTCCCAATCGCCCTGATCGAAACTTTCCAGACTCTGATTAACTTTTCTGTTGAATAACGGCTGAACCTGAAATGTCTTCACAAGGTCCACATCCGCGGAGGCGTATCCTTTGATATTTCGCGATTTGCTGCACCAGACAAAGTCTCCCATGCCCTTCCAAACAGCATCACATTTTACCTTTGAGCCGTTTTTCAGATATAGAAATTCCATAAGTGATTGATCAGCAAAGACCCAGGAAGGTAAGCTGACAAGTATAAAGAGCGCGAAAATAACGGTTAATCCTTTTCTGGCATTTTCCATTTTGAACCACTCCCTTCTTTGGCCTACAAAATCTTGGCCACGCTACGCTGCCGACTCCACGGTTGAAGTAAGCCCCTCACTGGTGGCCCTTTTGATGCAAGAATCTGAATTTGGAGGTAAACTTTTTTCCTTTAAAAGGACTTAATGACTAAAAATACATTGTAAATGATCTAAAATTGTATCCAATTGATTTTTATTTGTCAAGAATCTCGAATTTTAATTAAGTTTAGGTGATTAAGCCCTATTTGACTTTGTTTTTCCCACCCTTGCTCCTTCGCCCGCCAGCGGCTTATGGGACAGATTTAGTCCTCCCATTGATATCCCAGCGTGAAAATATAGGCTTTGTCCTCTTTTTCTCTTCCAGTCGCGGGGGTGTTATCATAATCATAATTGAACTGAGCCGTCACATTAAGATTCTTGTAGAAGGGGATTCGAACACCGGTCTGAGAGTAAATGATAAGGTCGTCTGTATCTTCAAGGCCCACGAGGCCTGTATGGTTGTGGAAGATTTGAAAGGCTTTATTGAAAAAATGGCGGTCGAATCTAAAGCCCCAGCGTCCTGCTGCATAGCCCTCATCCTCGGCCTCTATGAAATCTTCGTTGACATAGCTTACGCCAGCTTCCAAGGAAAGGTGGGTCCATTCCGTCTCAAGGAACTGATAGCCGGCCCCTAGGCCGAGAGATGTCCTCAAATCAAGATCCTTGAACTCATCTTTTTCCCCCTCAGCATTTGCGTAGAAATACCATTTCTTTGTGAAGAAATGATCGTACTTCATGTAGCCGATTAGGCTGTCAGCGGTCTTTATGTTGTTGTCTTGGGAGCGCTTGTACCTCCCCCCGAGGGTATACCGATTCTTCTCGGTTCGAGCAACGAACTCGCCGTCCCCGTAAATGTCCTCTGTTTCCGTGTTTCCGTCCGTGAAACTGGCCCCGAAGTTTACTCTTGCCTTGGTCTTCAGAGGAGGGGCAGGAGGCTTGGGATTGATCGATTTCACCTGGGCAAGCTCAATGGTGAGGGGCTCCTCGAGATCTTCCGACTGGATGGCCACTTTGCCCTCTTCGCTCCGCGACATCATCCCTTGTGTAATGGTGGCTTCACCAATCACGACCTTAACGGGCTCATCCGTTCTGAGGTTTGCAATTTCCTCCCATGGGATGGTCAGATCCCCCGCATAGGAGGTGGAAATGGTTAACTCGTTTTTTTCCAAAGTGACCACTTTTCCGGTGATATGGTCTCCATTTCTCAGCCAGATCTCATCTGCGGTCACTTTCTCTGCCGTCATCAGGAGAAAGGCTGCGGTCAAACATGCGATTAGGCTGGCGACTCTCATACCCCACCTCCATCAAGAAATAAGTTATTTGTTCCCATCATCCGGAATTCTGGGTGAGAAAACCCTAGCATTGGCGAAGCCATCATGGCCAGCTCGTCCAATCCCGATGACGTTGAGGCTATTGCCTCGCCCCTGTTTAAATTTGAATTCCCCGCCTCCTACAACATTGTACGTTTAAGGGTTTAGGCAACAGCCTCTTAGGATGCTTTTGAAGGCGAAAGCGGGGGCTGGAGCCCTTAAGGGCTGAAGCAGAAATTTCGAATCATCCTGTAGCTTGGCGGGGCGTAGCGGATTTGGCTGCGGCAGGCAGGGATCCCGTCCCCGCGGGGCTACAAGAATAGAAATTGTAGCCTTTCGCCATGGGAGCGATAACGTCGCGTTATATAAAATCGTATAACGATTTTATTGACAGACTAGAAGTTCAGCGCAGGAAGGCGACGGCCCCCGGTCGTCGTTGTCATTTGGATAGGTTATTTGTGTTACAACACCCTATACAACACCCTATGATATATTTTTTTGAGAAAAAACCCCACCTTTAGGCCTTTTCAGTTCATCTTTCACTTTGATGCGTTGGTTTCTCGTGCTGGCATCCTTTTTCGTTCACAACGCAGGCATCTTTTGGCGCCCTCAAAGTGGTGTTTTTTTCCTTGACAGGCGTTCTAGAAAGTCTTAATGTATGACTGACCAGTCGGTCGCCAGTTTACAGTATAATATTAAAAGCTTGTAATAAAGTAACCCTAGTGACTGACCAGTCGGTCTATATTTAGGCACAACCTTGACCTACGACCAGCATATCAAAAAAATGAAGAGAGCCCGTATCGTAGAAGCTGCGGCGAAAGTCTTCGCCCGGCGAGGATTCTTCGGCACTCTCATGGCAGATATCGCGGCTGAAGCCGGGATGGGTAAGGGGACGCTCTACGAGTATTTCCACAGCAAAGAAGACCTGTTTTTTGCGGTTTTTGAGTGGTTCGTAAAGCAGACGGGCAAGGAGGCCAAAGTTCATGTTGCCGATCTAGGGGGATCGGCTACAAAGCGGCTGGAAGCCTTGAGCGAATCCCTCATGAAATCGTGGCTAGAGATAAAAGACGTGTTTTCACTGGCCATGGAATTCTGGTCCGCCTCAAGCTCTTCCCAAATGCGTGATCGCTTCAAAGAGGCTTTTCGGAACCTTTACGGGGATTACCGCAGCATCGTTTCAGCTCTGATCCAGGAAGGGGTCGAGCGGGGTGAGTTCCGGTCAGACCTGGACGTGGCTTCCGTGGCAGCGGCCATGGTAGGGGCCTGGGATGCGCTTTTCCTTCAGGCCTGGTTTGATGAGGCTTTTGACCCCGTGGCCACAGCAAGGCGGTTTTTGCCTGTCGTGTTGAGGGGGCTGGCCCGTTAAAGATATGAAAAGACCGCCCAGCGCTTTCCACACGATTCTACTCAGCCGGTTGTCTAAGGAGGACGCATGATTAAAAGATCGATTTTCGCTCTCAGTATGATCCTGTGGATCCTTGTAAACTTGGGCGCCAAGGCGCATGCGGAGGACGCCCAGGTTCTCGTGGAAGCCAGCTTCGATTATGTACGGGGCAAGACCTCTATCTCCCTGGTGGATATGGCGATTCATCGCCCGGACTGGGAAAGGGTGATGAGCCTCAGGGCTTGGACCAAAGGGCAGGACGAAAGTCTTGTTCGTATCATTGCTCCGCCCAAGGACAAGGGCAATGGAACGCTCAAGAAGGGTCGGGAGATGTGGATATATAATCCCAAGGTAAATCGTGTGATCAAGATACCACCTTCCATGATGTCTCAAGGATGGATGGGATCAGATTTCTCAAACAATGACTTGGCCAAAAGCGATAGCCTCCTCAAAGACTATATTCATACAACCATAGGCACTGAGACCCACGAGGGGCTGAAGGTCTATGTGATCAAGTCCATGCCAAAACCTGACGCACCTGTCGTCTGGGGCATGCAGAAGCTCAAAATTCGGGAGGATCACATCTTTCTGGAACAGCGATTCTTTGATGAAGACCTGGAGCCGGTAAAAGCCCTCACAGCTCACGAGATCCAGATGCTTGGCGGCAAGCTTTTTCCCAGGGTTTGGAAAATGCAAAAAGTGGGCGTGGAGGATGAGTACACTTC
The DNA here is from genome assembly GCA_050050615.1 of Desulfobacteraceae bacterium. Classification (GTDB taxonomy): domain Bacteria; phylum Desulfobacterota; class DSM-4660; order Desulfatiglandales; family HGW-15; genus JASFTV01. The sequence goes on along the minus strand of JASFTV010000042.1, from coordinate 7,503 downwards.
GCTGGAATACAGAGAGATCGCCTTCGATCAAGATCTCCCAGCCAAAACATTCACCCTCTCGTCTTTGAGGACGCTTAGGAGGTAGCCGCGTGTCCATAGACATCAAAATGGCATGGCGGAACATTTGGCGGAACCCGAGGCGGTCTGTGCTAACCATATCCGCCATCGCCTTTGCCACCGTGTTATTGGTTTTTATGCTGTCCTGGCAGTTCGGCTCCTACGATACCATGATCAATTCCGCGGTAAGGACCTACACGGGTCATCTTCAGATCCAGGCCGAGGGATACAAAGATAAAAAAAGCATCCGGCTGGTGGTCTCCGATCCCGGTGGGGTAGGTGCCGTTCTGGATAGGACAACGGGGGTGGCTGCCTATACGTTCCGAAGCAATGCTTTCTCTTTGGTCTCCTCCAAGTCTCGAACTTACGGCGTCATGGTGATCGGTATTGACCCGTTGAAGGAATCCAGGGTGTCCACCCTCAAGCAGTTGATCCGGCAAGGGAGCTACCTCTCCGGAGACGACGGGAATCAGGCATTGGTAGGGAGGCTTCTGGCCAAGAACCTGCGGGTGAGCTTGGGTGATGAATTTATCTTGCTGGGCCAAGGGCGCGACGGTTCTGTTGCTGCCACTGTTGTCAAGGTGAAGGGTATTTTCAGTTCCGGCCAAGACGTCTTTGATCGTTCTTCTCTGCACATACCGCTCAAGACCTTTCAAGAGGTCTTCGCCATGCGCGGGACGGTGCACGAGGTGGTCGCGATCTGTGAGTCTCTGGACATTGTGCCGGAGATAAAAAGGGCTGTGGCTGACTATGTCAAGGATATGGATACAAAGAAGCCCCTGGTGGCACTGGACTGGATGGAACTGATGCCGGGCCTGATCCAAGCCATTCGCCTGGATCTAACAAGCGGGTTTATCTTCTATATCATTTTGATTGTGGTGGTGGCCTTCAGTATTTTGAACACCTTTCTCATGGCCATTTTCGAGCGTACCAAGGAGTTCGGTGTCCTTATGGCGATAGGGACAAGGCCGGGGCGATTGGCCAAAATACTCCTGATTGAGTCCATCAGCATGACCATGGTGGGCATTGTCATCGGTATCATGGCCGGGAGTCTCGTCACCTGGTATTTCCAGGTGCATGGTATTCTCATTTCAGGTGCGACAGAGTTGTTGAGCCAATATGGTTTCCCAGAGCGGATGTATCCCCAACTGTCGGTGCTCTCTGCCTCCATTGGAGCGGGTGTCGTCCTGGTCATCACTATTTTGACTGCTTTGTATCCGGCGTTGAAGGTAAGGCGTTTCAAGCCTGTGGAAGCAATGTCAGCGGTATGAGTAACGGTGTCGAGGCTGTCGGTATGTGCATACATGTCGATGGTTCATCGGTGAATATGGTTTTCGGAAGCCTGGAACAGTGGCGTGGTGGCATACCGGAGAAAAGGCGGGGAAATGATTTGTAGGAAAAGGGGCAGCGAACTTTTCGCTCTGGGAAGGTGAAAGGAATCAACTCATGTATTTCCAACTGGGCTGGCGAAACATTTGGCGGAATCGCAGACGAACCATGGTCATTTTGACCGCTGTCCTCATCGGCGTCTGGAGCATGATTTGCTTAGGGGCTCTGATGAGGGGCATTGCAAACCAAATGGTTCGAAACGGGATCTCGACGCTGACCGGTCACGTCCAGGTGCACCAGAAGGGCTACCGGAACGATCCGGTTATTGAGAACAGCATGACGGATACGGGGGTGGTGGAGAGCGTTCTCGAGGAGACACTTCCGGCGGATGCTCTGTGGGCGTCCAGGATCAGGGTCAATGCCATTGTCAGCAATGCCCGCCACTCCAGCGGTATCACCATGGTAGGGATCCATCCTCAAAGAGAGGGCAGGATCTCATTCATCGAAGGAGCAGTGACTCAAGGGCGCTATCTTGAACCCGATGAGAAGAATGGGATTGTGGTGGGCAAGGCACTGGTAGAGAAGTTTGAGACCAAACTGGGTCGTAAACTGATTCTCATGTCCCAGGATACGAATCAGGAGATTGCCTCGCACGCATTTCGCATTGTGGGCATTTTCAGGGCTGAAATGGCCGCTAATGAGGAAGCGTTCGCTTTCATAACAGCGCTCGAGGCTCAAAAGATGTTGAAACTGAAGAAAGGCATTTCAGAAGTGTCCATCCTGTTGCCCGATTATCAGAAGGCTGATCGGGTGGCTGACGCCTTGCGGACGGCATTCGCCTCCACCAATGATTACGAGGTTCACACCTGGCGAGAGCTACTGCCCATGGCCACAGCCGTATTGAAGATGTACGACTGGTTTATTTTCTTGTGGTTCCTGGTGGTCTTCATCGCCATGGGCTTCGGCATTGTGAACACCACGCTGATGGCTGTATTTGAAAGGATCCGGGAATTCGGTCTGCTCAAGGCCTTGGGCATGAGACCATGGTGGATCGTGAAAGAGGTGCTCACCGAAACATTATTTCTACTGATTTTGGGCATGCTCGCAGGGAATGCTCTGGGCTTTGTGAGTGTCTTTGCCCTATCCGGCACCGGGATCGATCTTTCCGCACTCGCTGCCGGTCTCGAATATGTAGGAATGTCGCGTGTGATCTACCCCATGATAGAAAGCAAGGACGTGGTCGTGGCTAACCTGGTAGTATTCATTTTGGGGCTTTTGGTGAGCGTCTACCCGGCTGCGAAGGCTGCCAGGTTCACGCCGGTAGAGGCTTTGACGTATACGTAACGGAGCATGAATTGAGGGATTCAGGAATTGAGGGATTGGGGAATTCCTTAACTCGTGAGGGAGACGGAATATGAACATTGTGGAATGTAGAGATGTTAAGAAAACCTATCACCAGGGCAAGGTAGAGGTTGTTGCGCTCAAAGGGGTCAACCTTTCCATCGAAAAGGGAGGCTTTGTTGCTCTGGCCGGCCCATCCGGATCAGGCAAGACCACCATGCTCAACATCATCGGTGGCTTGGATGCCGCTGATTCTGGCCAGGTTGTGGTAGACGGCAATGCCCTGAATGAAATGAACCAGTCGCAGCTTGCCAGTTTGCGTTTACACAGGGTGGGGTTTGTATTCCAGGCCTATAACCTGATTCCCGTTCTGTCCGCTTTGGAGAATGTGGAATTTGTCATGCTCCTCCAGAGCGTGCCTGCAAGCGAACGTCGGGAACGGGCGAAGGCCATCCTGAACGATGTGGGTTTAGAGGGGATGTACGACCGACGTCCTGCGGAACTATCCGGCGGGCAACAGCAGCGGGTGGCGGTCGCCCGGGCCATCGTGTCCAACCCCTCCATTGTTCTTGCAGATGAACCCACAGCCAACCTGGATTCCAAGACCGGAAGGGGACTGCTGGAAATGATGAGAGAAATGAATGAGAAGAAGAAGGTGACCTTTGTCTTTTCGACGCACGATCACATGGTCATGGACTATGCCCGAAGGCTTGTCCAAATCAGAGATGGCCAGGTCGCTGATGATCAGGTGAAAGAACACTAGAACTGTGGGCAATGATCAATGACGAGAAAAAAGCCCCTCTTTCTTGGGTTCCTATTCATAACCCTTCTTTCAACCCAAATCTTTGCCAGCTTTTCATGGGCGACATCTGATCCTCCAAATCGTTCTGGCCCCCGGTCAAAGCACTGTCCACCATCTTCCAAGTCATGGTACGAAAGGGTTGAAACCGAGTTGGGAGGTCATCTCAAAGTCCGAGGGACCGCGTCGTGGCCTGATGATGAATCCATATTTCAGCCCGTAGGCACAGGGACTTACTATGACGGAAACATGGAGGGCCGGCTCAAGAACAGCCTCTTTTTCGGAAAGTGGGGATATTTGGAAACCCATTACGAAGCTGTCCTTTCGGGCGGTGACACCAGGCGTAAGAGCAAACAACTGGAAAGACTGTTTCCACACCTTTTAGAAGATGACCTGTTGCAAGCCAGGCCCATCGAAGATGATCGGCGTTTTATGGATCTGACGAAGACCATTGATGAAGATGACGATTACATCCTCTATCACCGGCTGGACCGGCTCGCTCTCACCTTGCTTCCGAGTTGGGGTGTGGTACGAATCGGTCGACAGGCGGTCACTTGGGGAAATGGCCTGCTCTTTAACCCCATGGATCTGTTTAATCCCTTCGCACCGACCGACATCGAACGAGATTACAAGGTCGGTGATGATATGGTCTTCACCCAATTCTCTGCAAATGAAATAGGGGACGTCCAGTTTCTGGTTGTGCCCAGGCGGAATCCATCAAATGGAGAGATAGAAAGCGACCAGAGCTCTGCGGGTGGAAAGCTTCACTTCCCTTACGGCACTTCAGAGTTCGACGTCATGATGGGCACCCACTACAAGGATACGGTGGCAGGCTTCGGCGGCACGGGATATCTCTGGGATGCAGCGTGGCGCTTTGATGTCACGTGGACACAACTAGATGAGAATAGCCGCAAAGATGGATATCTGTCTCTTGTGGTCAATATGGACTACTCATGGGGCTGGTGGGGAAAGAACTTCTATGGATTCGTGGAGTCCTATTACAACGGCTTGGGTGACGACGAATATGGAGAAGCCTTCACGGATCCGGGCATTTCAGAACGCCTTGACCGGGGAGAGTTGTTCACATTGGGCCGGATTTACCTGGCCGGCCATGTCCAGATTGAACTGCATCCGCTGCTCAATGTGTTCTTCACGGTAATCAATAATCTGGAAGATCCTTCCGGCATTTTTCAGCCTTATGCCACCTGGGATATCACCCAGGACATTCAGATCACTTTAGGGGGGAACATATTTTATGGTGGAACAGGCACGGAATACGGCGGCTTTAAGATGCCGGGCAGCGAATTCATGATTGAGCCCGCCCACAGTGCCTTCCTCTGGATAAACTACTATTTCTAAAAGATGGGTTTCAGCATCCAGTCGTCCCAACCTTGTCGAGGGATTTTTCCTTCCCCCTTTTGGCAAGGGGGACTATAGGATGTCCCATTATCCAATCAAGGGGACGGGTTGTCCGGTTCTGATGTCCACCAGCCCCTGTTCACAGATTCTCAAGAAGGGGATGGCTGCACCCGTGAGTGTGACGAGGGTCCTGTGAGGGTCGTTGAACGGGAACCCAAGGGCCTTGGCTTGGCATCTGAAGGTTTCTGTTCTATTTGCAAGCTCGGGGATAGGTATGTCCGCCATGAGGCCAAATATGGGCATGGGGATTTCCGCAAGGAGCTTTCCTCCGGCACAAAGCACAGCGCCGCCTTGGAGTGCACGAATCCTGTTTACCGACTCTGCCATATCCTCATCGTTCTCCCCTACCACAACGATGTCTGATGTATCCCAAGACGAACTGCAGGCCACGGCCCCTGTCTTCAGTCGGAATCCCCGGATCAGCCCGACATAAGTCTTCCCAGGTGAAAACCTCCGGTCAACAGCGGCGACCTTCAATAGATCCTTGCTCGTGTCGGAACGGATTTCACCGTCCACCACAGGGACGGAAGCCATGAATTCTCGGGTGACCAGTTCGGTGACCTGATCTATGACCCTGACCGTAACCCGGGACATCTTACCCTCGACCGGTATGGCAAAATCTGCGGGTTTCATTTCTCCTTTGAGGTGAACGCTGTTCAATGTTTCCGGGGAAAAGGCATGCTTTCTCGGAGAGACCAGAAGTTCTCCATCCTTGGCAATGAGATTGCCTTTGCTGATAACCGCTTCTGCCCTGATGGTTCTAGAATCCGGGATGATGAGCAGATCCGCCTGCCTCCCGGGCGCAATACCGCCGATCATGCCGTCGAGAAGGAAATATTCCGCCACGTTGATGGTGGCCATCTGGATGGCTTTGGCGGGATCAAAGCCGCAGTCAATGGCTTTCTGGACGACGTACTCCATATACCCCTTTCTGATAAGATCTTCCGCTCCCATGCCGTCGGTCACCAGGATAAGCCTCCTCAGGTCAATGTCAGCATCCTTGAGCGCAGAGATGGCCTTGAGATCACCTCTAATGCTTCCCTCCCTGACCATGACATGAATCCCCAGCCTCAGCTTCTCCAAGGCCTCCTCGGCCGTGATGGCTTCGTGGCAGGAGGAGACGCCCGAGGCTATGTAGGCTGAAAGTGTCCGATCCTTTGCGCCCGCAGAATGTCCCTCCACTTTTCTACCGGAAAGAAAGGTCTCTTCGAAATTAGGCAGGAAGATTTCCGGATCTTGCAGGACCGCCTGCCAGTAAGACTCTCCTAGACCGATGACGTCATCCCTCATAAGAAGGTTTTTAAGTGTCTCCTTTGGCATGCCGTGTGACGCTTTGCTCGTTGAGGCCAAAGGCGGTACAGTGGCGAAGATCTTGATAGGCTGATCCTTAAGGGATTCCAAAAAGTCGATAATCCCCGCTTCACCCCTGATGGGAAAGGGTTCGATTGTTTCGGTGATAATTGTCGTTGTTCCTCCCTTCATGGCATAAGGGAGAAACTCGCTCGGGCAGTAGAGGTTGTCAGCGAGGTGGGTGTGTCCGTCGATGAGCCCTGGTATGACTGTTTTCCCTGCAGCATCAAGGACGGTTGTCTCGGCACCGATTGTCTGTGGGTTTGCAGGCCCCACATAAGCTATCCATTCTCCTTTGACCAGAATGGTATGGTCTTTTAGGAATTCACCGGTATATACATTCAGGATGGTCGCGTTGATAATAGCCAGATCGGCGCTTTTTTTGCCTAGACTGACATCCATCAATTCACGGGCCTTCTCGTTTCCCTCTACCGAAAGCAGACTGTACCTTTTCACTTGAGTATCCTCCTGGGTTCCCGGGGATGCCTCTGTGACGGCCTTCATCTAGCCATTGAGAGCCGTACAGATGCGACAGGGTACAAAAAAAAGAAGAATAATGCTATGAATCAAAGATTACAAGTGGGAAATCTTCGATTCAGTATTGAAAGCCCGGTGAGATTTTTTTGAGATCTGAAGTTCAAAGGCAGCGTTTCCTCTTACGGGGGATATTTATGGCTATGATCAAGAACAGTGCAAGGAAAATATGGGTGTCCGTGTTTCCCTGGATGGGGCCGCTTCTCCTCTTCTCAATCGTGTGGTCCGGTTCTTGGGCTGAAAGCGGTCCTTGGACAAGGCTCGATCAAGGGTTGTATATGGGAGAATTCAAGCCTACGAAAAAATCCGAGATCTGTGACCGTAATATCACCATCCTTAAGATTGATCCAAAATTCTTTGCCTTTAAACTCCTTTGTGCATCAGAGCATGATCGTAAAGCCCGTACCGTAAGAGAATGGGCCACGGAATTTGGGCTCGTGGCTGCGACCAACGCCGGTATGTACCAGGGTGCGGATTTTCTCAAGAGCACAGGATTCATGAAGAACTACAAGCACGTGAATAACCCCTATTTCAACAGGAGCTTCGGGGCTTTCCTGGTTTTCAATCCGGCGGATCCCTCCCTCCCGGAGGTGCAGATCATTGATCGCCGCCTCCAAAAGAACTGGAGGTCTCTTATCAAGAGATACAACACGGTCATTCAGAACTACAGGATG
>JASFTV010000041.1:0-16267 GCA_050050615.1 Desulfobacteraceae bacterium | reverse complement strand
TGCCAACCCCCTTTCTGGAGAAGGAAAAAAAAGGGCATCACCAGTGAGGGTGTGCCCTCCCGTTTTCGCCCGCATTTGTCCCGAATTCTAAAGGACTATCTTCTCTTCTTCTTCTTCCTGGCGGGAGCTTTTTTCTTCTTCTTGGCAGGCGCTTTTTTCCTCGGCTTTGCCTTTGCTTTTGGCTTCGCCTTTGCTGCAGCTTTAGCTCTCTTAAGCTGCCCTTCTAATGTTTTCACTTTCTTCTTAACAGCTGCGACTTCTTTGTTAAGCTTTGTTAATTTTTTCTTTGCCTGCCCCATCCTGTACTGAATTTGTTTAGCAGTAGCCATACTCTCTCCTTTCTTGTTGGTTTAATTAACATCACCTTTGGAATGTTACGATATATTATAAACAATAAAAAGTCAAGAAAATTTAAACGCTCAATCACAAATCTATAGTAAACTATATTAAGTGATTCTCTCTAGAGTGTTCTAAAGATCAAAGCATTTAAAATACCTCTTTTGGGATTTACAGGGCCCCCTGCATAATAAATAAAGAAGAATGCAGTTAACGAAGCTAATCCTCCTGAAAACCTGATGAGCCGCTGAGACCCCGTTATTCGCGCTGTTTCTGCTCCTAGGACCCCCCTTCCAAACGGTTTTATGCAATGGGGTTAAGCAGTGTGTCCGAAGACCTGGGAATCAGTCATCTCATCATCTCATCAAGCAGGTCCGAATATTTGAAATTGGAAATTGGCGGAAAAAAAATATCAAAAAAAATGGCTACAGTTCAGCATGAACCACGAATGTAACGCTTCAAAGCCAATAGGTGTTGACACGGGGTGCAAAAATTCCTTAAGTGATTTGATGAGAGCTCTTCCTCCAACAGTCGAGGTACTTCAGCATTTTTTCGTCAAGCACCTTTGCGTAGAATATCCCTCTTGAAAAGGTCTTGGACTTTTTTTCAGAGGCCATGCCATTCTTCAGTCATTAGCCTGGAAAACGATCTTTGTGAAAGAAGGAGGTTTTGAATGGATATTTCCAAAAGAAAACTGACGGTCCTTGATCAGATCTCTGCCTCGAACAGAGTAAGAAGAAAGATCATAGACACAGCCAGTATCCTCTACGCCAAAAAGGGATTTACAGCGACCTCCATAGAGGAGATTTCTGAAATGGCAGGCGTAAGCCTTCCCGTCACGTATCATTACGCCAAGAAAAAATCGGAAATCATGAAAATGATTATGGAGGATGTTCTGAATACCTTTCAAGAAAGCCTCACCAAGGAAATTGAAGACATCGACGATCCTGAGGAAAAGCTAGCGGTTGCGACGGTCCTCTATTTCAGGGTCGTGGAAGAGGAAAGGGAGAAAGCTCTTTTGATCTATCGGAAATCCAATGCCCTGGATAAGGCGGCCAAGGCCAGGGTCATGCAACTTGAGGTAGAGGTATCGGAAATCTTCAGCAACATCATCCAAGAAGGGATTAAGAAGGGCGTTTTTAAGAAGGTGGACATTGACCTCATGGCTTACAACATTATCATGATGGCCCATATGTGGATCCTCAAGAAGTGGCATTTCAAGGAGCGCCTTACCCTTGACACATACATTGATCTGCAATTGGCAACCATCCTTGATGCCTTGCGCCAATAGATCCCTCTCTAACGCCAGATCCAAGGGCCTGACCCTATCCCAGTGTGGCGTCCCAGAAATACCTTTAAGGATTTGGGACACTTGAGATCTTAGATTTTGCTGCTTGCGGGGCCGTCGGGGGGCGCTCTCCTGCCACCCGCAACCAAAATTCGTACTTGCCCCTTTCAACGGCTGTTTGACGTGCTCACCGCCCTGAGTAAAGCCGAAGGGCACCGAATTTTTGCCAGTCGCCACAGAACAGCCCCCGACAGGCCCCCAACGGCATGAATCTTCCAACCGGGATAGGGACTTATTTAGGGTATCTCTGGGATACGATACTACTATGTTGTATCTCAGTCTCTCATGCCCTTTTCTCAAAGAGAACGATGTTCCTCTCGGCCTCTTTCCCGGGCAAGAAATAACGGATCATTTTGTGGACCCTGAGCCCATGTCCTTCCATGACCGCCCGAGTCGCCTCTATCTCCTCTTTTGCACGAGGGCCCAGAAAGCTCACCAGCAGTCCATCGGGGCACAAAAGGGGGGTACACCAGACGATCGTTTGACCAAGGTTAGCCAGTGCGCGCGCTGTGATGATGTGGTAACCATCGCCATGAAGATTGTTTTCATCCTTTTCAATACGACCGCGAATGACTTTGACCTCTTTTAGCTGCAACAGGCGAATGACTTGCTTCAAGAAACTGACTTTCTTTGAGTTCGCCTCCAGCAGGTGCGTCTTGAGATGGGGGTTGAGAATCTTCAGAGGCAGACCAGGAAAACCGGCTCCGGAACCCACGTCGAGCATTCTCCCTTCTTTCGGCAGAAAAGGGGCGGGGATGAGGGAATCGAGAAAAAGCTCAACAACTATCCGCTCCCTTCCAGACAAGCCCGTCAGATTTATGCGCCGATTCCAATCGCATAGTTCATCTAGGTAAATACGGATCAGATCCAGTTGGTGCTGAGATAATCCTATCCCAATTTCCACCGCACCATGCAAAAGGAGCTTCAAGTCATCAACGTTCGATCTCAGACAACAACCCTCCTCTTTATGATACGAATAGCCTCCTCCGGCGTATTGACCAAGCTGAAGATGTCCAGATCGGATGTGGATATGCACTTCTCTTTAATGAGGGTTCCTCTCAACCAGTCAATGAGTCCCTCCCAGTATTCGGAATCTAGAAGAACGACGGGAAAGGATCTAATCCTTTTAGTTTGAATCAGGGTGAGGGCCTCAAAGAGCTCATCCAGAGTTCCAAAGCCACCGGGCATGATGATATAGGCCACTGCATATTTTACAAACATGACCTTTCTGATAAAAAAATACTTGAAATCAAGCCGAACATTCGCATATCGATTAGGTCTCTGTTCGCTCGGAAGATGGATATGAAGCCCAACGGATTTGCCGCCAGCCTCCGAAGCGCCCTTATTTGCCGCCTCCATGACACCCGGTCCTCCACCTGAGATGACATTGAAGTCGTTCTCCGCGAGTAATCGGGCGGTTTTTTCTGTCGTTCTATAGGTTCCACTATTAGGATGGGACCGGGAGGAGCCAAAGATCGTTACAGCCGGATACACCTCGGGGAGCACATCAAATCCTTCCACGAACTCGGCCATGATATTGAACATTCTCCACGTATCATTTTTGGTCAGCTCGTCAACAATGTACTGTCTCTCACGCATAATCTACCCCCCGGAACCTCATTGAAATGATCAAAGAAATGCATTGATTTTTTGAATTCTATCATTATAGTTTGCACAAATGTTCTGAAATGATAATAGTTCTTCAAATGTGGGGCTGTCAAGCCAGAGGGAGAGGGGTGCTCTCTCGTTCGGAGCCCACCAAATCAGCCAAGGAATCATCATGCCGCAAGGTCAACCTCTTTCAGTAAGACCATCTTGATGCCCAAATCGGTTTTTTGTTCGACACGCTGGCTCATGACCTGTCTAGGGGTAATCCTAGCGATACAAAAACAGGACCCCTTGAATAGGGTGTTGAGAAAAGAGATCTTGTTTGATTCCGTTTGAGATAAGGACGATCCATGAAATTCACGTTGCTGACCAAAGAGAATTTCTTTTCGAACCTTGCCTCTGAAAAAAAGCCATGGCAGGGCGATTACCTGGCCATGTATTCCACGCAATGGCAGGGGATCGTGACAGACCCGGACTTGATGATGGTCCCCGTCGACGATCACCTGGTCCACAGGGGCGATGGTGTATTTGATGTCATGCGTTGCGTGCATGGCAAAATCTATCAGATGGAGGCACACCTCGACCGGCTAGAACGATCAGCCAGGGCCGTTTCTCTAAATCTTCCGCCCCAATACAAGCAGATCAGAGATATCATAAAAGCTTCAGTTCTCAAGGGGGGAGAAAAGGACTGCCTCATTCGTGTCACCATTTCGAGAGGCCCCGGAGGTTTCACCACGGACCCTTTTGAGTGCCCAGCAAGCCAAATGTATATAAACGTGGTTCGCTACCTTAACCCACCGCAAAGGGTCCACGCCGAGGGTATTCCTATCATTACAAGCACGGTTCCGGTCAAAAAGCCTTTTTTTGCAACCATAAAATCATGCAACTATCTGCCGAATGTCCTCATGAAGATGGAGGCCATCAATGCAGGCTGCGGGTACTCGATCGCTCTTGATGAAGATGGGTTTCTTGCGGAGGCACCCACTGAAAATATTAGCGTGCTGTCGAGGGATGGGGTCCTAAAGTTTCCGGGTTTCGAAAAGACCCTAGCAGGCATTACGGCCAAACGAAACTTTGAGTTGGCGGACGTGCTGGTCAAAGAGAAACGCGTTACGGACGTCCGGTTTGACAGGATCCCTGCAGAGGAAGCCTATCTCGCCTCAGAGATTATGCTCATGGGTACCTCCATCAATCTCATTCCCGTTGTAAGCTTTGACGGCCATACCATTGGCCAAGGGGCCCCTGGCCCGGCCTATAGGAGGTTGTCCGATCTCTTGGAGAAAGATATGACGGAAAACAGCGAACTCCTGACGGATATAGATTGGCGATCAGCCGACCTCTGAAAGCCCGGCCTCGAAGCCCACCTGATGAGACTTTCGGGCGCTTGCGATTCCAAGGATCTCGGCCTGAAAGACAGGATAAATTGGAGCCAGCACTTGACCTTCAGTCCCATAAAATGCTAACCATGAAGATGCAGAAAAAGGTCGAGCTGGGCAAATGCAGGCATATGGTTTTCGAGATGATTCGGATGTTCCACCCCTTTGTTTGACCTATAGAGCATTTCCCAAAACGGTTCGTGAATCATTATGAACAAGGATTGGTAAACAACCATCATGGATGAAAAAGACAGGAAAAACAGGATGGATAGCTACGACGATTTCCTGGGCGACTTGAGCCAATTTGCGACCAGAGACGAAGAGAAAGCTTTCATGGACAGCATAGGCCGTGAAGAGCCGAAGGAAGACATCGTTGTCAAAGTGGGTGAACGGGTCAGAAGTGTACGCGAAAAGCGGGGCCTGAGCCTCAAGGATATTTCCCAGAGGACCGACATTGAAATAGAGCTCCTTTCAGGAATCGAAGAGGGCGAGATTGCGCCACCCTTAGGAACCGTTATAAAGTTGGCTAAGGCCCTGGAGATGAAAATGGGGTATTTTATCTCCGGTGACGAGGAAAGGCCCTATACGATTGTCCGCCGGGGTGACCGAAAAGTGGTCTCCAGATACGACTCAAAAAAAGGAAAGCAATACGGATATGAGTATGAATCCTTAGCACCCCACAAAAAGGACAGGCATATGGAACCCTTTCTGGTGACCCTTGAACCCGCGGATACAGAAGAAGAGAGATCGACCCACGATGGGCAAGAGTTTATTTTTGTCTTGACCGGAAGAATGGAGGTGCGTTTAGGAAAACAGATACATATCCTCGACCCAGGTGATGCCATATACTATGACTCCACGGTCCCTCATCTGGTCAAATGCTACGGTACTGAAACAACGAAGATCTTGGCTGTCCTTTACGCTGAAAAATGAGATGCCTCTGCTAGGTGCCCATATGTCCATTGGTAGCGGCCTGTACAGGGCACTCATCAGAGGGAAAGAAATCGGATGCCGCGCCATTCAGATCTTTAGCGGCAGTCGGAATCACTGGAAAAAGAAGAAATTAACGGCGGCTGACATTGATGCTTTTCAAAGGACCCGCCAAGATACCTCGGTCAAACCAGCAGCTGTTCATGACAGTTATTTGATTAACCTTGCTTCGCCGAATTCGGAGCTCAGAGAGAAATCTTTTCGTGCCTTGCTTGATGAATTGGAGAGGGCGGAGCTCTTAGGGATTCCTTATGTGGTCATTCATCCCGGGTCTCACCTGGGAGAAGGGGAAAAGAAGGGGCTTAGAAGAATCGCTGAAGGCATCAATCGGGTGTATGATCGGGCCCGAAATCATAGGGCAAAAATTCTCCTTGAGACAACCTCTGGTCAGGGGACGAATCTGGGGTATCGATTTGAACACCTTGCCGAAATCATCGCGTTCACAGAGTCCCAAGAAAGATTAGGGGTCTGTTTTGACACGTGTCACGCATTTACGGCAGGATATGATTTTCGAAGTGCAGCAACTTACAAGCGTCTCTTCCAGAAATTTGATAGAATTATAGGACTTGCTCGATTAAAGCTCTTTCATGTGAATGACTCAAAAAACGGGCTTGGATCAAGGATAGACCGGCATGAGCATCCGGGCAGCGGCTTCATCGGATTGAACGCCTTCTCCTATCTTCTGAATGATTCAAGATTTGAAGATCACCCTTTTTTGCTAGAAACACCCAAAGGCAAGAATGAAAAGGGAATAGATATGGATACCATCAACCTAAACTTATTGAGAAGTCTAATTCGCACAGCGGATAATCAATGATCGTATTTGATCTAGAGTGTTCCAAGGGTCACCGGTTTGAAGGATGGTTCAATAACACGCAGTCCTTTGAGGAACAGAACGCCAAAAGACTGGTGAGTTGCCCTTATTGTAACGATACCCGAGTCAAAAGGATCTTGTCCCCTGTTGCCACGAAAACCTCTACACGGGTCGACGCGGAAAAAGATGTTGAACCCATTGATTACCGCAGGTTGGCCAAGGAGATCGTGGAATATGTCAACGAGAATTTTGACAACGTGGGACCCGATTTCGCCAAGGAAGCGCTGAAAATGCATTACGGCGTTGCCGAAAAAAGAAATATCAGGGGATCAGCGACGGCCGAAGAAGAAAAAATCATGAAAAAAGAGAACATTGAGTTTTTCAAGGTTCCCATTCCCAAAATAGATGACGACAAAAAGAACTGATTGGCACGCGATTCTTCTCTTCTTGCTTCCGTTTGATTTAGATGATTTGACTTTGTCACAGAAAACGTGTAGAAGACCAGGCATTCGGAAATTTCGGGATGATGCAACACCTCTTGTCTGGAATCGGGGCAAATGCGGGAAAAAGGTAAAATCGTTGTCGTAGTACTGATCATTTTGCTTGTTATAGGCTTCTTCCTCAGCATCTATATTACCGTTGACGAGGAAATTCCTGGAAATGCCGTTGTCGTCGTAACCACAGAGGACAAACTATATCATTCTATCCATTTCGATCATATCTGTGTCGCCGGTAAGTCAGCCCAGACCATGACGGTTTCCGAGGCGAGGGACAACGGTTACAAGCCTCACGAAGACTGCAAGGAACTGGGCTACTTTAGAGGAAATAGGCGCTTCTTGTTCCATCACCTACTCTCTAAGATTGGACTGCCCGTCAATAGCCGGTGGGATAAGAACGGGAATTGGTTGTGGTAGACCGTCTCAAGTCTTGCCATTCTCACCCAGAATCCCTCCTGATCCCCTCTTCCCCAAAATAAAAGTTGACCGCATCACCGAATATCTCTACCAAAAGAAATATTAAGAAAGTTATTTTATCTTATTTTATTCTATTGTGTCTTATTTATTCTAAATCTATTATTATTTTACTTATTTTCAGCGGTGTCCGGTTAGAATTTTGCATAATCCCCTTTGATGGCCAATGAGTAGTCCGCGGGGCTCTCTTTTCAAAAACGAAGGGTTTCCGGGAAGGGCTATGCAGAAGGGGGCAGCGAAGGCGGGCGGAGCACCTTCGCAGCCAGTTCTATGTAAGTCCTTTCATGGCGATTCCCGGGAGGCTCTCCGCCCGCCTCACCCAATACCTGGTGTTGATTCCCGGGCACCGACTTTTCGTTTTTGAAAAGAGAGCCCCGCGGACTACAACGCCAGTATCGACTCATATTGGCAAAATCCTAACCGGACACTGCTGAGATGTCTTAGTATATTTTTCCAATTCCGCGACCACCCTGAAAAAAGGCTCGGCAGGGATTTTGCCAATAAGGACTCTCCCCGATTTTTGGTATTCGATAAAGTTTATCTATGGAATTCAGATCCTTTGGGTTTTCCGATGCCGGCCGTTATCGGGGTCGGAACGAAGGCAGCTACCTTTGCTGTGAGACTGAGGGACTCTTCCTTGTAGCCGACGGCATGGGTGGGCACGTTTCAGGAGGGAAGGGAATTTCAATATCTAGAACCTCCAATTAGGAGGCATCCTCATTTCCATCATTGCTCTTATTCTTCTTGCGGATAAATGTCGCGAGATTTTTCTTCAGCAGATTATATTCCTCAGAAAGGGTTTTCAATTTCTCTTTGCGTTCAGCTGCATCAACCTCTAACCGTTTCAGTCTTAATCTGAGATTCGTTATATCTGTGTTGACGACGACGCACTCCCTGTGCTTTCCGTCATCCGCTTCAACGGCGTAGGCTCTTGCCAAGACATAGAGGGGCTTTCCTTTCCTGTGAACATACTTCAATGTTTTAGACCCAGAGGCCCCATCTTCAAGCGCCTTGGCAATCGTCTCATTGAAAAGAGGCCTGTACCGTTTAGCAAGCAGTTCGAGAGCGCTTTTGCCCACCATCTCGGACGAGGTGTAGCCGAAGTTCTCTTCGCAAGCATAATTCCAGAAGGTGATCTTGCCCTGGGCGTCAATCTTGAAAACAGGCGAAACAAATGCTTCGTTCAGGGAACCCGACCCCCCACCCTCTGCAATCACCTTTTCTACCTGAGGCATTTTGATCTCTTGTATCGTCTGGATGGCTCCCCGCAACATGCCGTTATCGTCCAATATCTGTGCAGCAGTGAGAAGGGTTCGCTTCCCCTCTTTCAGTTTTGGGAGGAACATCTCCAGTTCGTACCAGCCGCTCTCTGTCTTGGACACAACGGAGTCGCCATAATGCTTTTCAATAGAATCTGGATTATCCAGCATCATATCCGCCAGACTGCCATTTTCACCAATGCTGAATCCATCCCACACCCCCTTACCCAAAATCTCCCTGGCAGGGACTCCTGAAATCTCATGGCAGGCTAGGTTCCATTGAACAACACGATGACTTCGGTCCAGTATGAAAGTAGGGACCGGGGACCTTTCCAGGATATCGTCAATGTACTTCTGGGACTCTCGAAGGGCTCGGGATTTACCCCGCTCGCGCAGCAGGGCCTCTTCCTTCTCTTTTTCAAATAAGAAGGCGAACAAAAGCACGATTAAAAGGGCCCCAAGAAAGGTGCCGAGGTGATAGATGGCAGAGAGTTCATAGGGGATAATGTTGGGAAATTCATATCGTCTAAGATACAGGTAGACCATGATACCCGTTTCCACAAATATGATGCTCGTCCAGATCGTTCCCCACAAATATCCCATTAAGAAGATGGTGAGAAGAATGAGTCCCGCATTCAGCAGCCAAGAGGGATTGATCACACCCTCGTATGTGATCGCTCCCGTGTACCATGAGATGATTAGAAGCGCAGCCCACAGGATAAAGATGGCATAATTCCCGGCCAGTACAATGCTCTTGGTCTTTCTCAGCACCAATAGGGAGGAGATCATTAAGAGACCGGCAAGAAGGGTGACGTAAAAGAGACTGATCGCCCCAATGTAGAAATAAAAGAGCCCCAAGAAAGGGGCTATCACGATGACGGACAGTTGAAATACGTTGAATATCCGAATTTTCCGGATAGATTCCGGATCGGATAGTCTTATCCCGCTGGTAAGAATATTACGAAGTAAAGCATGAAGGTTCATCATTGTGATTAAAGAGCTTCCGGCGTGGATTTAGGATGAGAATCGATATACGATTCCCTGTTTGACGTCCCTGGTCATGGGGTATTAACACGAAGGCACCGAGTCCAAGCGAACCCAACACAAAGGAGGTGCTCAGCCACCAGGGAAAATATAGGTCTTTCCTCCCTTATCCAGCTGCCCGTGTAATTCTCTGTAACCACCCTTGAACAGGGGAAAGTTGGCTTTGATGATCACGTAGCAGTTATCCCCGTAATTGTTAATGGAATACTCAAGAAAGTGGCCTTGCGGAATACCTATCTTAAGGGCGCTTTCTATGTCCTGTATAGCAGTAACAGGCGTTGGCGTCCCATCGGGGGGTATCAGTATGTTCTCTCCGGCGGCTGGGAAAAAGTCGTTGTGCTCGAGATAGTAGATGATTTCTCCATCCATAAGCTTTTTCATCATTAAAGACGCCTCAGACCCGTAGGCCCTCTGTTGCCAGGTTTGATAAAGCGGCACGGCGGTCACAGCCAGGATGCCTATGATGGATATGACCACCATGAGTTCCACCAATGTAAAGCCGGACTGTTTCTTCATTCTAGGCCTATCCATCCTAAGTGCTTCCATACCTTATACCCTTAGGGGTTATAATGAGATTCATTCCGCCGGCTTTTGACTTATCCAAAGACAGACGATAACCCACTTCAGGATCCCTCTCGTAGATCAACCAACCCAAATAGGAAACCTCCCCTTCCCTCAAATTCAAATACTTGGGCATCAGGTCGACTAACTTTGCAGGATATCGACTTCCCTCATAATGAGCGAACCGCTTCAGTGCACCATCCACCATGAACAAAAGGACCCTTGGTTGATTGGCAAAATCCGCTGTCCCTGAAGGCGGCTTTTGGCCCCCAAAGAGGATGACGCCCCACATGACCAGGATTAGGACGGAAGAGACAAGTACGAAATAGCGGAAGGGCGTCCATTTCTTCTTTTCCTTGGCTTTCTCTTTCTTTTCAGCTGACTTCTCCCGTTTGTCCTTTATCGTCGTGCTGACCTCCGATACAGAGGTGAGCATGGCACATTGAAAACAGTAGTACTCTCCCGGCTTAGCCTCCTCTGCGCAATCGTTACAGAGGGGAATCCCGCAATTTGCACAAAAGTACTCGGCTTGACGATCAGGGTGGTTTTTGCACTGCATCCAATGACCTCTTCTATACGGTGACCTCTCTAAGCAAGAGGTGTATCCGTGTTGATATAGGAAACAAGGTTAAATAGTCAAGAGAAAACCTGCTGTTGCGATAATTGCTCTACCGTTCAGGTTTTAAGTCATTTCGACAGTATGGGCATACCACCCATTCCGGCTGAACGATCCGCTCACAGGAGCCGCAAGTGGGAACTAAAGGCTTCTTGCAATAGGGACAATCTTTGAAATCCAGGCTGACCCCTTTGCCGCAATAAGGGCAGATGGTGGTTAGTTCTTCCTTCTGCTGCACCGCCTTTAAGACCTCGTCGATCGTTGTTATTCCTTTCTCGATCTTGTCAAGGCCACTGACTCCCAAGGTCGTCATACCGGTAGCCATCGCTGCTTCTCTGAGCTCATCGGCCGTGGCCGAGGCCTGGGTGAGTTCTCTGATTTTGCGGCTCATCACCATGACTTCCTCAATCACCGTCCGTCCTCTAAGGCCCAGGTTACCGCACTTGGAACAGCCCGCCCCTCTGTAGAATTTGAAAGGAAGTGTTTTGCCATCCAGACCCAAGCGACCAAGCAGTTCTGGATGAGGCACATACTCTTCCTTACATTCGGCGCATATAATTCTTACCAGCCGCTGTGCCACAACGCCGATCACCGAGGAAGCAATCATGTAAGGGGCCATCCCGATATCCACGAGACGAGTGATCGCCGAAGGAGCGTCATTGGTATGTAGCGTCGACAGGACCAAATGGCCAGTCAAAGAGGCTTGAAGGGCTATTTCCGCGGTATCCACATCCCTTATCTCCCCTATCATAATCACATTGGGGTCCTGCCTTAAGATTGAACGCAACAAATAGGGAAAGGTCAACCCGACCTTCTCGTTGATCTGCACCTGATTGATGCCCGCCAGTTCAAATTCCACCGGGTCTTCGACTGTGACAATGTTTAACTCGTCTGACTTGATCGCCTGCATACATGCATAAAGCGTGGATGTCTTTCCGCTTCCTGTAGGCCCCGTGATCAGAACCATGCCCTGTGGTTGAGTGGTAAAATTCTGAATCGTAGCAAAGCTCTTGTCGGTAAAGCCCAGTTCAGGCAGGGAAAGAAAAGACTCCTGCTTGTTCAAAATTCTTATAACAGCCTTTTCCCCGTAGTAAGTGGGTAAGGTGGAAACCCGAAGATCCACGGAAACATTCTTTGCCCTGACCTTGATCCTCCCATCTTGGGGAAGCCTCTTCTCGGATATATCCATTCCTCCCAGCACCTTGATACGAGAGATGATGATGGGTTGGGTCCATTTCGGCAGTTTGATCGAATCCTGCAGCACACCATCCACACGATTTCTTACCCTAACCTGGTTTTCCTGTGCCTCTACGTGCACATCGCTGGCGCCTCTCTTAATGGCATTCTTGATGATCAAGTCTACCATCTTCACAAACGGCGAATCCGTCATATCTTCAGGCTGCTCTTCCTCTTCTTCCTTGACCTCCCTGTCAGGCAAAAACTCCATCAGCTCCTCTCCAACAAACTCATCCGCCACTTCACTAAGTGTCTTTTCGGGGTGATAATGCTTTTGAATCACCTCGATGATTTGGCTCGAAGTGGAGATTGCCGGCTGGATGCTGTAACCTGTAATAAACTGGAGATCCTTCATCATATTCAAGTCGAGCGGATCGGCCATAGCGACATCGAGAATACTGTTTTTCAAAGATATAGGGATGCACAGGAACTTACGAGAGACTTCTTCCGGAATCGTTTCAAGAACTTTCGACGGAATTTCATAGTTGTTCAGGTCAACATAGGGAATCTTCAGCTGCATGGCCAGGGCAAAGGCCATTTCTTCCTCTGAAATGAGGTTCATCTCAATCAGTATTCGCCCCAATCTCTTGCCTGAGTCCTTCTGAGCATTCAAGGCCTCTGTCAACTTCTCGCCAGCCAAAAGGCCTGTCTCTACAAGCAGCTCTCCCAGTTTCCGTCGTGCGATCGGTTCTTTCCTGTGCTGTGTCCTATTGATCTGATGGGCCTTTGGCTTTTTGTTTTCCATTCGAACCAGTCCTGCCGGGTGACCCAAATCCTTTAGAAATCATAAATTCGGGTTCTATATGTGAGTTGCTTATTCTGTGGAAACGACGATACCAGCCTCCCAAGAGCAAGTGATGCCTTTCCTAGCCTAAACCGGACATGTTGGATGCATTGTGGGGAGCCTCCGGAACTCAAATTACGAAGTCTAAGTTATTTAGTTTAATACTATTTATTACCTTTTTCAAGTGCTATTCTATAAACGCCCCATTGCCCTCAAGCACTGGATTTCTTTTGACAATTAGTCACAGATCTAATATAGTTACTTATACAAAATAAGAATTGATTTCAGATAGTTTCATGCATTACAATTAATTAGTGATCAATTCTTTATTATGATGCGATTCTCGGCTTAGCCCGAAGCCGACGTATGGGCCCGCGGGGATTTTTCATTGCCCGCTAATAGAACAAAATGAAGAAAGTCCTATATGAGAAAAAAATAGATCTGCTCGTAGGTCTGCTCATAGCCTGCATTTACATTCTCTTCTCGGTTCACTCTTTCCCTGTCCTCGAATCCCTCGGAAGAATTATCTATGGCATTCAGATGCGTCTCGATCTCCCTCAAGATCTGGGTACGAACAAAGTGGCTATCGTCAACATTGATGATAAAAGCCTGAGGCAGCTGGGATCATGGCCCTGGCCGAGACAAATCATAGCGGAAATAATCCCCATCCTAAAGAACAACGGGGCGGAGCTCATTGGTCTGCAGCTCCTTTTCAATGAAAAAGAACAAAACCAAGGTCTGCGCGAGATCAGAGACCTCAAAAAGGCAATCCGTAGGCGCGACCAAAGAACTGCAAAAGACCCTTGGCTCTTGAATGCCCTGGAGGAAATGGAAAAAAGGTTAGACAATGATCGTATCCTTAGCCAAACAATAAAGGAAAGCGGGAATATTTACCTCCCTCTTATTGGCACCTACGGGCAATACGAAACAGAACTTGTCTTGTCGGAGGACTCTTTTATCAGCCGAAACGCTGTGAAAATCAAAGGGCCTCTTGAAAATCTCAGTCCTGCGAACAAATTGAGCACCCCTTTCTCTGAATTGGCAGAGAATACTCGCGGTTTGGGACATATAAATCAACCATCCGACAAATCAATGGAAGGCCAAGCTCACCCTTTGCTCATCAACTATCGAGGCAATGTTATCCCGTCTCTTCCATTTCGCTTGTCCCTCGACTTCCTCCACAAAACCGCTGAAGAAACGATCATTCCAGGCAAAGGGATTCTCCTGACGGACACACTCCTTCCCACGCGTTCGGGAGAAATCTTCCTGAAATTTAGGGGCACAAGGCGCTCGTTTCCTTACTACTCCTTTGTGGATATTCTCCATGTAAAGAAGGTACCCGCCGTATTTGAAGGCAAAATAGTCCTGATCGGCTATACAGGGGAAGGCGCCCATACCGTAGACACACCGGTAGATCCAGCCCTCCCGCAAGTAGAGCTCACAGCCAACGTGATCGACAACCTCATCAACGGGAGATACCTTAAGCGCCCGAGCTACATGCCCTATGTCGAAACGTTTCTTCTCCTCGTATTGTCCCTCTTTGCTTCGCTAAGCCTACCCCGCTTCGGCTTTCTAAACCGCCTGGGGGTGACAGTCTCATTGATTTTCATGGCCTTTCTGATCGGCCTTCTCGCTTTCATGGTGCTGGACGTAAGGTTCAAAATGATCTATATCGGCCTTTCCTTGCTGACCATCTTGGCCGAATACTCCGTCAGGGACATTATCGTCGCTCAGCGAGCCCTCACCATAACTTCAAAAGAAAGCATAGAGACGAACCGAATGCTTGGGCTAAGCCTTCAGAGCCAAGGATTGTTTGATCTTTCATTTGAAAAGTTCAGAAAGTGCCCCCTTGATGATGCCATGAAGGACGTTATCTATAATCTCGGGCTCGACTATGAACGCAAGCGGATGCTCAATAAGGCCGTATCCGTGTATGAATACATTACTCGAAATGACAAGAGCTTCAGAGACCTGCGTACGCGCGTCCCCAAATTAAGGAAGCTCATAGGCCCCATCGCCATCTCTGGCCATGAGATGAAAAAAGAAGGAAAAATCGTCGTATCCGATGACCTGGAGATCAAGCCCACGGTGGGAAGATACGAAATACTCAGTGAATTAGGTCAAGGGGCCATGGGTGTCGTATACAAGGCTCGAGATCCAAAGATTAACCGCTTGCTCGCGATAAAGACCATCCGCTTCTCCGATGAGTTTGAAGATGAAAAAATTAAGGAAATAAAAGAACGGTTCTTACGGGAGGCAGAAATATCCGGGCAACTTTCACATCCAACGATCGTGGCTATTTACGACGTGGGAGAAGACTTTGATTTGACGTACATGGCCATGGAATTTTTGGAGGGGGAAAATTTACAAAAGTATTGCCGGAAAGGCTCCCTTCTTCCTTTGAGAAAGGCCCTCTATGTTATATCAGAAACTGCCCTGGCCCTTGATTACGCTCACAAACACGGCGTCATCCATCGAGATGTCAAGCCAGCCAATATTATGCTTCTAAAAGACGGCAAGATAAAGGTCACAGATTTCGGAATTGCCAAAGCTGTGTCCTCTTCCCAAACCAAGAGCGGGATCGTTCTGGGAACGCCGAACTACATGTCACCCGAACAGATCAACGGACACGAAATTGATGGTCGCTCCGATATCTTCTCCCTCGGCGTCGTTTTCTTTGAGCTACTCACCGGACAGCTGCCTTTTCATGGTAAGAACCTCACAAACCTCTTTTATCAAATCACACAAGTCAGACACCCATCTCCTCGTGCCATAAATCCCAAGGTCCCCAAACCCTGTGAGCAGATCGTCGATAGCGCCTTGGCCAAGGATCCCAGCAAAAGATTCGAATCCTCAGCAAGTTTCGCAAAGTATATAAAGGCCTTGATCTATAAGATCGACCAGGTACGGTTGCGGGCAGCCGAACCGGATTCCTAAGTGCTTCGATTCGCAAATCCTATAACGTATTATCGTGTTTTCGATTTATTTTGGACCGCAGTGATATGAAGTATAACGAAAAGGGGTTGAGTCAGCGTGACCCAACCCCTTTGTTCTCCCCGTGGGAGGGAAAATCACGCCATCCCCAACTTGAACTTCAGAGAGTTCAGCGTATTCTTCATGAGCATGGTGATCGTCATGGGGCCAACGCCTCCCGGCACCGGGGTAATCGACCCTGCGATCTCTTTAGCTGCATCAAAATCCACATCACCTTTCAGGATCGCCACCTTTTTACCCGTCTTTTCACTAATCTTCTCCCCGACGCGGTTGACACCCACATCGATAACACAGGCCCCCGGCTTGATCCATTCGGGTTTAACGAGGCCA